>JBJTGE010000319.1:0-5259 GCA_046093785.1 Spartobacteria bacterium | reverse complement strand
CCTCAAACGCGCCAACCTCTGCGTGAGGCGACGGATGGGGAAATGGCGGCACTACGGAAAATGCCTGCACACACCGCGCTGGAGGCCGCCTGGGTAAGCACGAACTCCTCTGTGGCCTACCCTGTTCAAAACGACATCCCGCAACTCATCCCATCCGCCGCGATTCCACTCGCCCATTTCCCTTCCTCCACTCCGTGATCTCCGTGTCCTCCGTGGTAAAAAATCTTTGAAACCCGCCATCCCATGACTGAACTCGAACGCATCCGCCACTCCGCCGCCCATGTGCTTGCCACGGCGATTTTGAAAATCTGGCCCGAGGCCCAGTTTGCGGCAGGTCCACCGGTGGAAAACGGATTTTACTACGACCTCGAACTCGCCCACCGCATTTCGCCTGATGATTTCAACCGCATCGAGGAGGAGATGAAGCGCGAGATCAAGGCCAACCATGTCTTCGAGCGTGTTGAGATTTCTCGCGCCGACGCCCTCGCCATGGCCGAGCGCGGCGAGTTGGCATCCCTCGCTCCGCGCGGAGTAGCATCCAAGTTCAAGCTCGATATCGTCCAAAACATCCCAGAGGACGAAACGATCACTCTCTACCGCAACGGCGAGTTCACCGACCTCTGCGCGGGTCCTCATGTCATGCGCACCGGGAACATCGGCGCGTTCAAGCTCACCCATGTCGCAAGCGCCTACTACAAAGGCGACGAGCGGAATCCCCAGCTCCAGCGCATTTATGGCACGGCGTTCAAAAACAAGACCGCCATGGAGGAGTATTTCACCATGCTCGAGGAGGCCAAAAAGCGAGACCACCGCAAGATCGGCGCCGAGATGGGACTCTACGCCATCGACTCCGAATTCGTCGGCCCCGGCATGCCCCTCTGGTTGCCCAAAGGCACCGTGTTGGTCGAGGAACTCGAAAAACTTGCCAAAGAATCCGAATTCGCCGCCGGTTATGTGCGCGTCCGCAGCCCCCACCTCGCGAAAGAGAAAATGTATAAAACCTCGGGCCACCTCCCCTACTACGCCGATAGCATGTTTCCTCCGATGGAGATGGACGAACACCGCGAGGAGCGCGCAAAAATCCTCAGCCGCATGGCCGAATTGGAGCGCATCATGGATTCAGAGGGTTAGGCCGAGGCTGCCTGGGGCAGGCCACACAGAAAGGCTGGTGGTTTTGGACAACGAGCGGCACATCGGGTTGATCAAAATAGAAATGCCGTTTTTTCTTTGAGGCAGAAGAATGAGTTTTTCGCTCTCAGATGGAACTTCATTTTGAAAGAACTTCACCAAGGCTCCATTTATTTCCTGCTAAAACACCGCCCTTGATGCGAATAAATATTGAAATCAACAAAATTTTGTCGATCCTTGATTTTATATGATTCATTCACTCGCGATTCGGAACTTCGCCTCCTTTCAGGAAGAGACCCTGGTGGAGTTCACCGTTGGCCCGAAGGCAGGCCAGCGTGAGATTTTTCTCCCTTCCACCCTGCCAAATGTGCGGGTGAATGCTGCAACGGGAGTCTTTGGGGCTAATGCCTCAGGGAAGACCAATCTCCTCAAGGCGATTGCCTTTCTGCGCTACTTCATCCTGGCGTCTGCGTCTGAACAGCCTGACAAGGAAATGCCTATCGAGCCCTTTGTTTTTGTGCCGAAGGAACAGGGCGAAACCAACCCGATTGTTTTCGGGCTCGAGTTCGAATTTGAGGGCGATCTCTACCGCTACGACCTGGAGCTCACTCTCAAGAGGGTTCTTTTCGAGTCGCTGCACAAAAAAGAGGCCCGCTACCGCTACCTTTTCGAACGCCGCTGGGATGCCGTGAATGGCAAATATGATTTCAAGTCGCAGGACATTGGCCCCTCCCGGCAAATCTCCCTTCGTGAGAATGCGTCGTTTATAGCCTCAGCCGTCCTCCAGCAGCATGAGTTCGCTCAAAAGATTTCGCACTATTTCCAGCAGCTCTATGTGAACATCCACTATCTCGGCCGGATGCAGAACCACGACCCCGAGGTGAGAAATGTCCTTGGCGCGGCTGATTTCTTCCACCTGCGCGGGGATTTACTCGGGACGGCGGAGCGCTATCTGATCGGCGCGGATCTTGGCATTGCGAAGCTCAAGATTGAAGAGATCAAGCTCCTCAATATCGAAGGCAAAGAAGAATCCTCTCCCTTCCCGATTGTGGAGCATCAGGTCGCAGGTCGCCCCTACATCCGCCCCCTCTTGCAAGAGTCTCGTGGCACCCAGGCACTTTTTGTTCTGCTCCGCTACATCCTGCCGGTCTTGGAGTCGGGAGGCGTTGCCGTGATTGATGAATTCGAGACAGGTCTGCATCCCCACATGGTTCAGGCCGTCGTCCAGCTATTCTACTCTCAAGAGCACAATCCCAAGCACGCCCAGCTCATCGCAAACTTCCACTCCGACTACCTGCTTCAGGAAACACTGGAGAAATACCAGATCGTCCTCACCAGGAAGAACCCCCTGACGCTCTCCTCCGAGGCTTGGCGGCTTGATGAGGTGAAAGGCGCCCCCCGCAACGAGGCCAACCACTACGCCAAGTATCACGCTGGAGCCTACGGTGGCATTCCAAATCTCTGAGAGCCGCTGCCCATGTCCCGCTCGAATCCCGCGAAACGCAAACCCCGCACCACGCGGCACACCACGCTCATCGTGGTGGAGGGAGAGAGCGAGGCCGTGTTGATCAAGCACCTCAGAAACCACTTCGGGCAGGATGCCGGTTCCCGCATCACTGTGAAATGTTCCTCCGGGAACGGGGATGCCGTGCTCAAGATGGCCGTCAGTAGCTTCGAGGCATTTGATCGGCGAGTTGCCCCCTATTTGATGCCGACTGGCAGCCCCGGGAAAGACACCTTCAAGCCGCCCGGCGCAGAAAAATTCAGATTCTCACCTGCTCACCATGCCTAGAAGGTCTCCTCTTGGAAGTTCTGGGAGAGAAGCCTGCGAGCACTTCCGCAGAGTGCAAGCGCCGCCTGATGCTTCAACTGGGGGAATCCTCCCTCACAAACCCACAGACCTACGAACGCCATTTTCCGCCCTCACTCCTCATCGCTCGCGCGGATGGCCTGAAAACGCTCTTGGCTTTGCTTCATTTATTTAAGACCCCCCTTTGAAAAGTTTCCATGCGTGCAGGCGCAACTCCGCTGGCGCAAGGCTTGCCGCAGGCGGGGATGGCGGGGATATTTGCCGGAATGTTTGTAAGAGTGCTACCTGACCATGCCGCCGGGCGGATGCTGGATTACAGCGTTCCGGGGCCGATGCAGGCGGCGGTTGGGATTGGGTCGAGGGTTCGAGTGCCGGTGCGGACACGGCTTCTGCTTGGGACGGTGATTGAAATTTTGGAGGAATCGGAATTCGCCAAGGTGCGGGACATTGCCGAGTTGCTGGATGAGAAGCCTATGATCCGGCCCTCACTGCTGGAACTGGCGCGGTGGATGAGTGACTATTACTGCTGTCCTCTTGAAACGGCCGTCCGCAGCGTTTTGCCAGTGGCCGTAAGGGATGGAAAAGTCGGTGCCAAAAAGCAAAATACGGTGCGGGCCGCCAGGGTTTTTACAGAAGGGGATTTTGAAGCCATCTCCCGCCGGGCGCCGAGGCAGGCGGATGCCCTGCGAGTGCTGACGGAGGAGCCAATCCTTGTCACCGAGGCGGCAAACAAAGCTGGCGTGCATGAGAGTGTCTTCCGCACTTTGGAAAAGAATGGCCTCGTTGTCATTGAGGTTTCGGTTGTTTCCAGAAACCCCTACTCCGAACGCTTCGTGGCGGGAGCCGAGCTGACTTTGAATGCAGAGCAGGAGTCCGCGATGAAGGTGGTGGTGGAAACCATGGCCAAACCCGAGAAGCCGATTCTGCTCTTCGGCGTGACCGGTTCGGGGAAAACAGAAATCTACCTGCGCGCCATCCGGCATGCGGTGGATACCGGCCGAACCGCTCTGGTGCTCGTTCCGGAGATCGCACTCACTCCACAAACAGTGGAGCGCTTCAAGTCCCGCTTCGCCGAGATGCAGGACCAGATCGCCGTCCTGCACAGCCACCTTTCGGAAGGGGAACGCCATGACGAGTGGCACAAAATCCACAACGGAACGGCAAGAATCGTGATTGGTGCCCGGAGTTCGATTTTTGCCCCGGTCGAAAACCCCGGGATCATCATCGTGGATGAGGAACACGAGAATTCCTACAAACAAGACGAGGCTCCGCGCTACAATGCCCGCGACATGGCCGTGCTGCGCGGAAAGCGAGAAGGCGCTGCTGTCCTTTTAGGCAGCGCAACGCCATCCCTCGAAAGCTGGCACAACGCCCAGTCGGGGAAATACCAACTCGTGCGTCTCGACCAGCGGGTGGACGACAAAAGCATGCCGGTCGTAAGGGTCACGGATTTGCGGCGTCCCACGAGGAATGATCCAGAGGGCGGCATCCTTTCCCGCGCCCTGCGCGAGGCGGTGGAAGGCCGGATGGCCAAAGGCGAGCAGACGATTCTTTTTTTGAACCGCAGGGGATTTTCGACCTCCATGATCTGCGAGGCGTGCGGCCATGTGTGCCAATGCCCGGATTGCAGTGTCTCGCTCACCTACCACCGCGCCGCCGAGCGGTTGATGTGTCATATTTGCGGCCATAGCAGCCGGGCACCGAAGGCCTGCCCGAAATGCTCGGATCCAAAAATCCGATATTCGGGAACCGGCACGCAAAAGGTCGAAGAAGCCCTGAAACGCATCTTCCCGAAAGCCCGCATCGCCCGCATGGACGCCGACTCCATGACCCGCAAGGAAGCCTACCGTGAGACGCTCGGAGCTTTTAAAGAAGGACGCATCGACATTCTCCTCGGCACACAAATGATCGCCAAGGGACTTCATTTTCCCAATGTCACGCTGGTGGGAATCGTGAATGCCGACCTCGGCCTCCACATCCCGGATTTCCGTGCGGGCGAGCGGACATTCCAGCTCCTCACGCAGGTCGCAGGCCGCGCCGGCCGGGGAGAGATGGAAGGGGAGGTGTATGTGCAAACTTTCACGCCCTTCAGCCCGTCGATCCAGTTTGCAAGGCATCATGATTTCGAGGGGTTCATGGAACAGGAAATGGAATTCCGAAAACGCTTTGACTATCCGCCGTTCGGTCGCATGGCCATGATCACGCTCAGGGGAGCAGTTCGCGAGCGCGTCGAGTTCTCCGCTCAAACGCTCTCCCGCAAATTGAAAGCCGCCGCGCCAAGCGGCGTCTTGGTTGGCGAGGGTGTGCCCGCCCCGCTGGAA
>JBJTGE010000318.1:0-6464 GCA_046093785.1 Spartobacteria bacterium | reverse complement strand
GATCCATCCTGCAGCTTGCCGCTCCAACGGCCCTTGCCAAGCCTGCCTTGAGCCGCCTCACGGGCGGCATCGGCCCATGGCAATCCGAGGTCGGAAGCCCATTTGACGCAGAGGCGGGTTACTTTCACGCTCGTGCAGTGTTGCAGAAGGGTGGAGAGCACATCGACACGCAAAGTCAGCAGCATTTCAAAAATATTCCGCGATTCCTCGACCTCCTCGGCTTGACCGATTTCGCCAAGCAGTTCGAGTAATGCGCGTTCAGGCACAGAAACCAGCGGACCGTCCGGGCGCTCTGGAATTGGGTGCAGTCCAAAATCCGGAGCTAGGCTGGAATCAAAAATCGTTTTGCTAACATACCGCGAGAGGAATTGCCGGGTGAACCAATCCGGCAATCTTCCCCGTTCACTGCCCCAAAGCACGATGCGCTCCCGCGCGGGAATGTTGTGGCGAAACCCTTGCCAAGCCAGCGCGGTCTTTCCACCGACATGCATTTTGCCCAAGTCTTTTGACAGAATTTTAATGGAAAGGTATTTGTCGAGGGTGACATTCGGAAAACAAAACATACCCCTTCCCAGACGAACGATCCAACCGCTTTTCACATAGTAATTTGCCAAAGCTGGTGATATGCTAAGGCCCTTAAGGGTGCGGGTATCGAACGGGGATTCCCTCGGAATGGAATTCTGCAGTCGCTGGAGTAGATTTTGAGTTCCAGATAAAGCCATACTTTATCTATGTAAGATTTTGTATGTCATGCAAGGAAATCTGGAAACACGCTCCATGTAGTGAAACGGTTGAGGAACGCGTGCGCGATACCTTCCATGTCAGCCTCGCTGTGGCCCGCATCCGACTGGAGCGCCTCTATGGCGGGCGGGAGGTCTGGAGCCCTCTCCCGACGGCTGCACACCAACCCGGTGGCTTGCGGGTGCAGGTCGCGAATGCTTTTTGCAATATCGGATTTAGACCTTCCAAGGTCGGAAACGACTCGCTCGTTCAATGGCAACCGCAACCGGTGCCGCAGGATGATGACGGGGCGGGGGATGCCTTGCCTTTTTGCATGAAGCCGAGGCCGCCGCTGATGATTCGGCGGACGGGTTCGCCGGTTTCGGGATGTTGGGTGAGCGGCTTGTCGGTCATGCGTTGCTGGAACTCGAAGACTTTTGGCTCGGTCGATTCGTCGGTCGGGATGGTTTCGTAAATGTAGGTGGTCATGGCTTGGTTTGGGCTTTTTGGGGCACCTTGACGATGCGCGAGATGTCGTAGCCTTGCGCGCGGGCGGTTTCAAGTGCGGCGGCGTAGTCTTTTTCCGACATCACCGGCTCGCGGCTCATGATCCAGATGAGGCTGCGGTCGGGATAGCCGATGGTGGTGTGGCGGTAATCCGGCGAGAGATCGATGACGAGGAAGGGGGCCTTGAAAGGCCAGAGGAATTGAACGGCCCACTCGGCGTTGGTTTTTGTGTTCACCACAGTTCCTGTGGCCTTCATTTCCTGGCGCGGGGCGTCGAGGGATGTCTTGTGGAACGCGTAGCGGATGTCGATTTTGCCGTCGGGGCGCAGGCTGTAGATATCCATCGTTCCCACATTGTTTTTTTCCACGAACCAGGGAATGGTGCCGATGACATACCAGTCGCCCATGAACAGGTTGAGATTCACATGGTCGACGGTTCGGAGCGGTGGTTGTTTTGGCAGGGTTCCGCAGCCTGCGAGAGCCATGGCGGCGATGGCGAGGAGTGTTTTCATTTGGATTCTTTGGAAGCTGATCTTCGGTCTTCCCAAAATCAAATTCCTATTTAGTTTTTTGGGTTTGCATGAATCCACTGGAATACCTTTTTCAACCGGCCATTCTCTTTTTTCTTATCGGCATCATGGCGGTGCTCGTGAAATCGGATCTCGAAATTCCGGAGTCGTTTTTAAAAGTTCTTTCGCTGTATTTACTTTTTGCGCTTGGTTTTAAAGGAGGAAATGAGCTGCAAAAGACTCCGCTGACGATGGAGGTTCTGTTGCCTTTGTTCATAGCCACATTGGCTTCGTTTGTGATTCCGCTGGTTGTTTATCCCATCGTGCGAAGGAAGTTCAGCGTGCCCGACTCGGCGGCGGTGGCTGCGACCTACGGATCGGTGAGTGCCGTCACATTCATGACCGCCGCATCCTACCTCGATGCGCACCAGATTCCCTTCGGCGGCTACATGGTGGCGGCTCTGGCCTTGATGGAAAGCCCGGCGATTCTGACCGGGTTGGTGCTGGCGAGATGGAACGACACGAACGGCGGCAAAAATCGACTCTCTTATGGGAGTGTTCTTCACGAGTGTTTCGCCAACAAATCCGTTCTCATCCTCATCGGCAGTCTGGCGGCGGGAATGGTCACTCCCGCATCCGGCGCCAAGGCGCTCCAGCCCTTTGTGAGCCAGCTTTTCCCGGGCATGCTTTGTTTTTTCCTTTTGGACCTTGGCCTCGTGGCCGCGCGGCGCATCGCGGACCTGCGTGCGGGAGGGATTTTTTCCGTCCTCTTCGCGCTGGCGTTTCCCGTCATTTCGGGTTCTTGCGCGCTCCTGATCGCTTATGTGTGCAAGTTCCGGGAGGGTGATGCCTTTCTTTTTGCGATCTTGTGTGCCAGCGGTTCCTACATCGCTGTTCCCGCCGCATTCCGCGCCGCGCTTCCCGCAGCGAATCCCAGCGTCTATGTCGGACTGGCACTCGGAGTCACCTTCCCTTTCAACCTTCTCATTGGCATTCCGCTGGCCTATACCATCGTGCACAAACTCTGGCACTGATCCCCGATTTTTCTCCTCCATCCACCTATGAAAAAAACAGCACTCATTTTCTCCGGCCAAGGCGCGCAGACCGTTGGCATGGGCAAAGACCTCGCCGCCGAGTATCCCGCCGCCGCCGATCTCTTCCGCCGCGCGGATTCGATCCTTGGCTATTCCCTCAGCCAAATCGCCTTTGAGGGGCCTGCCGAGGAACTCACCAAGACCTCCGTTTGCCAGCCCGCTCTCTATGTCCACGGCCTCGCCTGTCTGGCGGTGCTGAAGGAGAAATATCCCGCCCTTGATTTTCAGGCGACCGCCGGCCTCTCGCTCGGGGAATTCACCGCACATGCGGCGGCGGGAACATTCGATTTTGAAATCGGTCTCCGCCTCGTGGACAAGCGCGCCCGCGCCATGCAGGAAGCCTGTGAAGCGTCGGAGGGCGGCATGGCGGCTATCATCGGTGGCGAGGAGGACCGTGTGCGCGAACTCGCCGCCGTGGCTGATGTGGATGTCGCAAACATCAATGCCCCCGGCCAAATCGTTCTCTCGGGCGAATCCTCCAAAATCGTCGTCGCCGTCTCCCTGGCCAAAGAATACAGCGCCCGCAAGGCGGTGGAACTCACGGTCGCCGGAGCTTTCCACTCCCGCCTCATGGAGCCCGCCTACCAGACGCTTTCCGCCGCCCTTGCCGAAACGCCCATGACTACCCCTCGCGTCCCGGTCGTCTGTAATGTGGACGCCGTCCGCGTGGGCGATGCCGAAACGATCCGCCGCACCTTGGCCGATCAAGTCACAGGCAGCGTGTGCTGGTCCCAGAGCGTCGAGTATCTCATCGACCACCTGCACATCGAACAATTCATCGAACTCGGGCCCGGCGGCGTGCTGGCCGGTCTTGTGGGGCGCATCCGCAAAGGAACACCCGTGATCTCGATCTCGAATTCCGCCACTCTCAACGAGGCTCTTGCCGCGTTGGGTGCCGCTTGAGAGGTCAGCGCTTTTTCTCGAAAAGATAGTGGCTCACGAGCCACTCGTTGCCGCCGCTGTAGCCCCAGAGTTCGGCGCATGAGAGGAAAAAGACCCGCCAGTAGGCGCGCCACTTGGCCGTGTTTTCCTTGCCGTAGGTGGCTTCCAAAATGGGAGTGATGACTGCCTCGTTGGCGTCCATTTTTTCCAGCCAGGCCTCCGAGGTTCTTTGGTAATGAGTGCCGCTCACGCGCCAGTGGCCTCGAATGGCGAGATCGACCTGGAAATAGAGCAGAAGGTCGTCCGAGGGCATGGTGCCACCCTCGAAGAAGTAGCGTGTGATCCAGTCCGACGGGTCCTTGCCCTCGAAATGGTAGGCAAACTCGCGGTGGGTGAAGATGTGAACGAAGAGCTTCCCACCCGGCCGCAGCCAGCGTGCGACTTTGGACATGAGGAGTTGGTAGTTCTTCATGTGCTCGAACATTTCTACGGAAACCACACGGTCGAACGAGGTGTCGCCGGCTTCGAAATCATTCATGTCCGCCGTGAGGATGCGCACATTGTTGAATCCCCGCCGCGCCGCCTCGGCGTCGATGTGGGCTTTTTGAGTGGAGGAGTTGGAAACGCCTGTGATGCGGGAGTTCGGGTATTTTTCCGCCATCCAGAGGGTGAGGCTTCCCCAGCCGCAGCCGAGCTCCAGCACATCCTGTCCATCGGCGAGTTGCGCGCGCTCGCAGCTGAGGGCCAGCATGGCTTCCTCGGATTCGGCAAAAGTCGTGTCCTCGCGCGGCCAGGATCCGGAGCTGTATTTCATGCGGGGACCGAGGACGAGTTTGAAAAAATCGGTCGGCACCTCGTAGTGCTGCTCATTGGCCGCCTCGGTCTTGATAGCAATCGGGCTGCGCTTCAGGTCTTCGATAAAGGCGCTCAGGGCCTCGCTCTGCGTGATGGCGTCGGGCTTTGTTTCTTCGCGGAGCTTTTTGGCCAGCAGGTTGCGAATGCCGATGCGAATGGCTGCATCCGGCAGGAGATTTCGGGCGAGAAGGTCGTCGATGGAGATCATGGTTTTTTAGGAATCCAGGGAATGAACGGGCTGGTGCGTCGTTGGTAGGCGCGGTAGGCCTCGCCGCGCGTGGCCAGCGAACGCGCCTCCGCAGGCGGTATGCCGGTCACACAGGTGAGAAAATAAAGCATCAAAAGCGGACTGGCGATGCCGAGCCAGCTCAAGGGCGAGCCAAGGGCGAAGACGAAGTAGGCGATCCACACCATCCACTCGAAAAAATAATTCGGATGCCGCGAATATTTCCAAAGCCCGATATCGCACACGCGCCCCTTCAATGCCGGTTGCGCCTTGAAAAGTTTGAGCTGCATGTCGGCGATTGACTCCCCGCCGATGGCGACGAGCCAGAGAATGACCCCAGCCACTTCGAAAAATCCAATCCCCGGTGAGGGATTCGCGCAAGCCAGTGCTATCGCAATGCTCAAGACCCCGATCAGAACGGCCTGCAATTGGAAAAATCCAAAAAACATCAGCCAAGTGTGCTTGGGAAACTGCGTGCGCAGCGCTGTGTAGCGTGGGTCTTCCTCCGGATGGTGCGACATGACGCGTTTGTAGAGATGCATTCCAAGTCGAAAACTCCAGGCGAAAACCATCGCCGAAATCAGCGCGTTCCGAATCATGTGGCCGCTTCCAAAGACGCCGTAAAAAACGGCCACGGGCGTGAATCCACACGACCCCCAGATGTCCACAATCCCCGCGTTGTTCATCCGTCGCGCAAAAAACCAAACGACAACCATCATGGCCATCGCCAAGGCTGTTCCTGAAATGAGCAGTGGAAGAATATTCACAGAGTGGAAATCTTTGCGGCCCGCAAAACTATCCCATGCGGCAGTTATTGAAACGAAAAATGCCCAGTCCGCTCTGGAGCCGAAAATGACGCGATCGGCGCTGACGCCGGGAGGGCCAACCTCCGGCTTGACCCAAGCCTGAAGCGCCTCCGCCACCGCAGCGCGGGTTCCCCACAACGCCGCGCTCCGCCCACGCCGCTTCGCGGCTGAAAAATGGGTCATGCGAGGACGATGACCCTCCCAGAATCACGAAGCGCGCTGCCACGCGGATGAGGGGAGAACGGTCGTCTCGACGGTGAGAGGCACTGGCTTGGGCAAGCTTATCGACGCCCGTGCTCCGTCGTTTATTTTCGAATCCTAAAGGCGTCTGTTTGTTTCTCCATGTCGTCTTCCTTCATGATAAACGGAATGCCTTTGAGCCAGAGGCGGAGGGCTTCCCAGTGGATCAGGAAGATGATTTTGAGGGTGACGAAGGGAAATGCGAGCGTGAGGCGGGCGAGGTTAGAGGTGGTCAACTCGGTTCGTTTGCCGGTCAGTGTGCTGACGAGGTTTTTTTGTTCGCCTTGGTAGTTGTCGATCGCGATGTGGAGGTTCTGGCCGGGTTTTTTGAAGTGGAAGTCAAACGCGATATCGAGCGGGGAGAAGGGGGAGACATAGTAGTTTTTCGGCACTCGGATGTGGAAGCCGCTGCCGGACTCGTCGAGTGGCACGAGGTAGGGCTTGAGTTCGCCGAAGGTGTTGCCGACTTGAACGACGGATGTGAGCGGACGGTCTTCCGCGTCGAAGCAGAAAAAAATCGAGATCGGGTTGAAGGTGTAGCCGAGCATGCGAGGGAGTGTGAGCAGGCGGATGCGAGCTGGACGCTCGGCGATGTTTCGGGTTTGGAGAAAGGTCTCGAGATTGG
>JBJTGE010000317.1:0-3433 GCA_046093785.1 Spartobacteria bacterium | reverse complement strand
GGCGGCGGCCGTGTTGCGGGCGTGCATGGCGGTGAGGTCCGGCCAATCGAAAATCATGCTGTGTCCGTCAACGAGCAGGATTTTTTGTTTCATGCTACGAGCCTACTTGGCATCGGGCAGAACCTTCGCGCTGAGGCGATCGATGCCCTCGCGGGCAAAGGTGCTGGCGGGATATTTTTTTCGGGCCTGCAAATACCATGCGAGCGAAGCGCCTGGCTGGTCCTGCTTTTCCAGAGCCTCGGCCTTGGCCAGTGTCTGCACAAAATCCGCCGCCTGGGTGGTGAGGGTGGCGCGGAGTTGGTTCAATTCGGTGTCATCGGGAAAATCCTTTTGTGCCGCCTGCACGCTCTCCCAAGCTCCCGCCGGGTCGCCGCGTCCCGCGATTTCTTGCGCCTTCAAAATAGCTCCTTCGACGGCGGCCATGCGCTGGAGGACATCGTTGAGCTCTTTTTGCTTCTCGGGATACATCGCGGCGGCGGCAATGAAGCGGAGCTTGTCGTTGTAAATCTGGCGGTGGTTTTTTTGGCTCAGCAGGCGGTCGAAATCATTCATTGCCTGCTGCTGCACATCCGACTGTGTGAAAATCGTGTTGCCCACCTCGGCAAGCGCGGGATTGCGGGGCCAAATCTGAGCGGCGGAGCGAAGCTCGGCTTCCATGGCGGATTTGTCACCCGACACAGCGGCGTTCCGGGCCTTGGCCAGATGCATCGAACTGATCGTTTTCGCGGTCTCAATTTTGGCCAGTGGTTTGCTGGTGTCGAAATCCTTCGCCAGGCCCTCGATTTCCTTCACCAACTTCTCGGCGCGCGTGAGATCATTGACCTCCAAGGCCGCGAGAAGCTCGTTGGTTTTTTGGGAGTATTCCAGTGCGCGCCGTTTCGCCTCCCTCGGCAGCAACCTCACGCTGGGCATGTATTCGCCCAACGCAAATGTTTCCGCGAGGCGCTCGGTGGCGCTCTGCAGTTCGCCTTGCTCGAGGAGGAATTTGTAGGCTTCCACGCCCTCGTTGATGTCCCGGATCGCTTCATTGGCGAGGCTGTCGATCTGGCTCAATGAGCTGACGAGCTTGCTGATCGTCTGCGCGGCGCTGGCGGCGCCTCCGGTGAGGCTTTCGATGCCGAAATTCTCGATTCCGAGTTTGGCGCCCTTTGCCGAGAACGAGCTTCCAGACCTGGCCGCCGGCGTTCCGTTGTAGATGTTCACATTCGTCCCGTTTCCTCCGGTTCCCGCGCCTGCTCCCACTGCTGCGTCATGGTCCATGACACCGGCGGTGGCTGCGATTTGAGGATTCAATTCCCCCGTGATCTTCGCCTGGCCTGCGTCCTTGTTGGTCGGCAGGGAGTCGACCATCTTTTTGTAGATGGCGATCGAGTTGTCGCCATCCGTGTAGATCGCGCGGTAGAAACGGTTCGCGATGATGACATGCTCGAAGCGGCGCGTGGCGAAATACTGCATGATGAGTGCCTGGAGATGTCCCTTCGTGTTGATCTCGATGGCTGCGATGCGGAGTTTGTTGTTCTCGATCGTCTGGGCCACATCGGAGAGTTCGCGACTGGCGGTGGCCAATCGGGCGTCCCGTTCGATTTTTTGATTCTCCTTCGCCACATCCGTGTCCTTCGAACTGGTTGAAATCCCAAGGCTCGAATTTTTTGCAGCCATTTCCCTGTTCCACTCGGCGGAGGAGCGCTGCTTCTCGAGAGTCGCATTCTCCCGTTTCAGCTTTTCAATCGTCGCCAGACTTGTTTGGGCCGCATAGATCGCATCGGACATCGTTCGGCACAGGTTCGCGTCGTCCTTGTATTCCGACGCCTTCTTGAGGAGCAAAAAGGCGGAGTTGATGTTTTGCTTGGTGGCATTGCCCGGCGCAAGCAGGTCCAGAATGCGATCAATCGTTTCGCGGTAGGCCACATCCGCTCTGTCCGTGGCCGCAGGTGCGTTGAGGTATTTCTCAAAGCGGGCGCGGAACAAGCGGTTGTTATTAATGTTCCAAAGCTTCCCGTCGTAGCTCATCACCTCGCTGCCGGGGTCAAAGGCCGGGACATCCCGCCCGATGAAGCCCTCGTTCATCTGGGGAGGTCGGGCACCGCCGGTGGCGGCCTTCGAGTCGCCAAGGGCCCTGTCTTGAGCTGAAACTGTGAGGGCGATTGATGAAATGACAACGCCAGCTGCGAGGAGGGATTTCATGATTTGGTGACCTTTCGTGTGCGAAGGATTCCCTTCTCATCGACTTCCAGAATGAAAACCAACTTCTGTTCCTTCTGAATGTTCATCGATTGGAACTCTGGCGTGACAAGGACGGGGATGATGTTTTCATCGGTCTCAACCGCGATGAGGCGTCCCGAATCCGGCGACCAGGCGAGGGATTCGGAGACGGTTCCCTCGAGTTTGTAGATGTTTCCCCGAAGGCTGTTGGCGCTTGCGAGGTAGGACTCGACATCCAGCGGCGGAGTCGTTCGGGTGGAGGTGTCTTCCTTGGAACTCAGCAGGTGAAAACCTGCAAACAAAAGAACACCACATGTGATGAGTCCAATGATCCAACCTGCGCGCGGAGGGGATTTGCATTTGCGTGCCATGAGTCTTTGTAATACCCGCCGGTTCTTTCTTCAAGGGGCTCTTTTGATTCCCAAGACGGCAGGGCTTTTTGACACGCGCGACTAGTCCGTCATAGTCTCACCACGCATCCCATGCTGAATTTCCTCATCCGCCGCTCGCTCGTCAGTGTGCTGCTCCTTTTTTGCATCAGCCTTGTCTCGTTTTTCATGATCACGCTGGCGCCGGGCAGCCCTTATCCGTGGGGTGAACTCAATCCGAAGATCACGCCGCAGGTGAAGGAAATGTTTCGCAAGAAATTCCATCTCGACCGGCCTCTCTACGAGCAATACTGGCTCAACATGAGGGACCTCTTCACGGGCGAGCTGCGCAGCATCAAGGACGACCGCCCCGTGCTGGCAAGGATCGCCGAGCGCCTTCCCGCCACGGTTTTGCTGAATGTCGCCGCCATCACCTTGTCTCTCACATTTGGCCTTCTCATCGGTGTCTTCTGCGCGCGGTATGCGGGAACTCCGGCGGACACTCTGACCTCGTTCGGAGTTTTTGTTTTCATTGCCGTGCCGACTTTTTGGATCGCGAATCTGGCTCTCATCGGACTCGTGAAATACGCCGCCGTGCCAGTGCTGGGCACGCAATCCTACGGCATTGCGTTTCCGAATGCCTTCGCGCTCTGCCTCGACCGCATCTGGCATATTGCGCTGCCCGCGACCATCCTCTCGCTCGGCGGCATAGCTGTGCAATCGCGCTATGTCCGCGCCAGCATGCTCGAAACCCTGCGCGAAGGCTATGTGCGCACCGCACGCGCCAAGGGGCTCGATGAGGATACGATTTTTTACAAACACGCCCTCCGGAATTCCATTCGTCCACTCATCACCGGTATCGG
>JBJTGE010000316.1:0-2534 GCA_046093785.1 Spartobacteria bacterium | reverse complement strand
TTCGCATCCTCCGTGGAAACCTCCTCCGGCCACGGAAGGAAAACATCCGGCACATAAAAGCCCTCGAGGCGGGATTTGAGAAAATCCCTCAAACGGTCGAAATCGATATCGCCTGCCACAAATGCCACGGGGCGGGCACCGAATTCCTCGTGAGGAACGCTGACGACCACCGCGCGGCGCACATGCGGGTGGGATGCCAACAAAGCCTCGATCATCTCGGGACAAATATTCTCGCCGCCGGAAATGAACATGCGATTGCGCCGCCCGGTGACGACGAGATTTCCATCGGCATCGAAAAAACCAGCGTCACCTGTCGAAAACCATCCATCGGTATCCAAAGCTGAACGCAGCCCCTCGCTGGTGAGAAACCCCTTGGGCAGCATTTCACCACGAATGCGGATTTCGCCATTCGGCGAAATTTGAACCTCGCGACCCGGCAGCGGCTTGCCTGCGTGAATGACAGACGGAACGGAAATTAAACGCTCGCTGGTGGTGATCTGAGAGGCCGCCTCGGTCATGCCGTAGGTGAGATGAAGCGGCACACCGGCATCGACGGCATCCGCAACAAGCCCCGCATCAATCGGCCCTCCCCCGGCAAGGACGGCTTTCAAGTGGGCGAGGCAAGCCTGCTCGGCAAGGAGCCGCCGCAACTGGACTCCAACCACGGAGAGGTGGGTGAGCACGGGGTCTTCGATTTGCGTTTTGAAAGGAGCATTCTTGTCGGGAAAAACAATTGTTGCGCCGGCAAGCAGGCAGCGGAGGAGAAGGGAAAATCCACTCACATGGTTCAGTGGCAGCGAGAGCAACCACGCGCACCCCGGCTCCAGAGGAATCCTCTCGGCGGCTCCCGTGGCATTGGCAATGTGCGATTGCAAATCATGCCACACGGCACGCGGCGAGCCGCTCGAACCGGAGGTGAAAAGCACCGTCCCTGCCGAAGTCGGCGCTATCGGCGACGCTCCTTGGGTCAACTGAAGAAGCCCCTCGGATTTCCAGAAGGCACCGGCTCCGATGGAATCGGCCCGACGGAGCGCCTCGACTTCAGGCAATCGCAGGCTCAACGGCGCAACCAAACAATCCTCGGCCAGCAGAGCCAGCAAAAGCGTGGCATGATTGAAATCCGCTGCGGCCCATGTGGCAAAGGGCCGGTCTTTTTTCAAATGCCATCCCTCCAATCGGGCCGCTAAAAAAGACGCCAACTCGGAGTATCGCACCTCGCGACCGCTGGAGCGATCCAGCAAGGCGACAGCATCACCAAATGTGGAAGCTTTAGAGAGGATCGAGTTTTGAAAGGTCGACATCCGGTGGCGGTGTTTTCGGGCGGAATTGAAAATCGCGCAAATCAAGTCGCTCGCAAAGGACATCCTGCTCGAGGCGCGAGTAGGTATCCAAACCCGCTGCCGCCGCACAGGGCAGGCTCAACGCAAAGCAGCCAAGGGCCCGAATGCCCACGCCCGACTCATAGCAGGCGCTCACGCCAGGCACCATGCCAAGGGAGGCCCCGGCCTGCGCAAAATCCGAGCAGACCTTCAATCCCCCCATAAGCGTTGGCTTGAGCACAAGGGCCGCCGCGCCTTTGTAGGCGGCCAATTTTCCCGGAGTGATTTCGCGCAGCGTCTCATCCAGCGCGATTCCAACGGGGCATTTTTGAATCAAGTCTGGGAGCATGGAAACATCACCGAGGGGTTCCTCGATATAGTCCACCGGAAGGTTCTTGATCGATTCCGCAACGCTCAGGGTGGAGTCGAGATTCCATCCGCGATTGGGATCGATTCGAAAACGGCAACGGCCATTGGCCAAGGCGGACAGCCTGCCAATCAAGACCGGCAACTCGTCGAGGGATAGTCCGGCGGTTTTGATTTTGAGGCATTCGCACCCGCTTGCGAGTGCCGCCTCCCCTCGCTCGAAAATTTCCTGCGCAGATCCATCGAGGAGGGCATTCAATGGGATCGAGTGTCTTTCAGTTTTCGGAATGCCAGCCCTCGCCGATTCAAGCGCAAAAACGAGCGATGCCGGAGCCCCGTTCTCGCTTTCGCTCTCCTTGATGAAAGCCTCGACGGCTTCGATCGTCTCCAGGCTCCAACCCGGAAGCGGAGCGGCATCCCCCCACCCCAAGGTGCCGTCTGGTTTTTCCAGACGGACGAGCACACCTTTCCGTATCCCGCCGCCAGACATGGGCAGGGCGTATCGAAAAAAATTCATCCCCTCCCGCCAAGCGGCTTCAGCGCGTGGTCGGGGATTCATTTTCGCGTTAAGAGGAACAGGGAAATAACCACCGCCATCGAGAGGCTGGCATTCGCGGTGAGAGGGAAAACTTTGTTGATTTCCCTCATGTCACGAATGCGAAAAACAGCCAGGCCCACAGCAAGGCCGTGCAGGATGGCGGGAGCCAGGCACACGAGCGCCATCCACCATTCGAGAAGTCCGTCGCGCCAGAGCCAGAGGGGAACCACGCAGGGTGCAAAAAGGCAAAAGGCAATCTCCCAGCGGGCAAAATCGGCACCGAAGCGCACGGCGAGGGTTTTTTTATTTGA
>JBJTGE010000315.1:0-2034 GCA_046093785.1 Spartobacteria bacterium | reverse complement strand
ATGATCGAAATTTTTCACAAAGGCGGGCCGATCATGTGGCCGCTGTTGCTGGTTTCAGTGGTTGCCCTGACTGTTGTCATCGAGCGCCTGGTCTTCATCGCCTTGGAAAAAAAGAACCGCAATCCCGCATTGGTCGGCGATATTTTAACCAAGGTGGAAAACGGGCATGTGGATGAGGCCGCTCGGTTGGGGGAGGGGTCGAAGGACTTTGTCGTTCGGGCTCTGACCTATGCGCTCACACATCGCGAGAAGTCCTTCAGCGAGGCCATGCTGCGCTCGGCAAATTGGGAGCTCAAGCGATTCAACCGGGGACTTACCCTCCTCGACACTGCCATCACGCTTGCCCCGTTGCTGGGACTGCTTGGAACCGTGGTAGGTATGATCGGGAGTTTCAATATGCTGGGAGGGTCTGAATTAGGCGCTCCCGCAGCGATTACCGGCGGCATTGCCGAGGCGCTCATTGCGACGGCATTTGGCTTGGGCATAGCGATCACAGCCCTGCTGCCATTCAACTATCTCAACGCCCGCGAAGAAGAGGCTCGGCTGGAAATCCAAGATGCCGCCAGCCATGCGGAGTTGCATCTCAAAAGATAAGCGCCTCGATGGATATCCCAAGATTTCGCCAGAAACGCCGGGCCCGAATTGAGATCGTGCCTCTCATCGACATCATTTTCTTTTTGCTGGCGACTTTCGTCTTGGTCTCCCTTTCCATGGTCAAGCACAAGGGCATCCCCGTGGTTCTTCCAAGCGCCGCCACGGGCGTTCAGCAAGAGCAGAAAGACCATGCGGTCATCAGCATTTCCGACGCGGGGCAGCTTTATCTCGATAAGAATGAGCTCCAGCCTGAGGAGTTGTATAAAACAATGCGCTCGCTCCAGGAGAAGGACTCCGGGCTCAGGGTTCTCATCAACGGCGATGAGAATGCCCGCCTCGGCCTGGCTATTCAGGTGCTCGATGAAATCCGCAAAATCGGCATCACAAAAGTCGCTTTTGAAACGACTCCCAAGCCTGCTCATTGATTGATGCAATACGCCAAATCCGGCTTCAGCGGGCATCGAAGGATCTTTTTGGCATGTGCCATTATTGCGATCGCCCTGCACGCGCTGGTTCTTTTTTGTTGGGATTCAGATCCTCGCGCCGTGGAAATCCTTGATGTGGCCGAGGGCGCTGTGGAGGTGGAGCTTTTTGACGGCCCTCCCGCCGTCGACTCGGCTCCGCCAGATGAGCAAGCCGAGCCGATAGAGGAGATTTCCCAGCCCGAGCCCGAGCCTCCTCCGCAAGAAGCACCTTCTGAGATGCCGATCCTGCCTGCGCCGGAGCCAACCCCCGAGCCAATTGCCACGCCGCAGCCCTCCGCAAAACCCGCCCCTCGCAAAGTGGCACAAGCCTCCACTTCAACAAAAAAAGGCGTCGCGAATTCCCCGGCGTCGGGGGCTTTGACCAAAGGAGTCCCAGAGGCAACCGGTCGCCAACTCATCGGCAAACCCACCTATATCGTAAAGCCCTCTCCTGCATATCCGGTGGAATCCCGCAATGCGCGAGAGCAAGGCCTCGTAGTCCTGAGAATCACCGTCAACGCATCCGGACGCCCGACGCATGTCGTGATCCTCAACTCCAGCGGATACCCCCGCCTCGACCGCGCCGCCCTCGAAGCAGGCTGGCGTTGCCGAATTCGAAATGCCACCGCCGGCGACCAATTCAACGCCCCCCTGCGCTTCAATCTTCAAAACTAGCCGCACAACCCCAGCACAACTCCGACCAAAAATTTGGACGATCGTCCAAAAAAACTGCCCAACGAGTCTGGGAGCGGCTTGGCGGTTGTAAATGAAATGCGGGGTCGGGTTTGACCTCGGCTCTGCATAAACTCGGGACGGCGCGGTTGCACGAAGTCGGTGAGCAAAAAAATAGGGTTATACCAAGTCTACAAAGGTTTGGATTTTTGGATGACTTCGCTTCGTTGAGTTTCGGGGAGCGCGCCCGCCTCAGGGGCACCGCTTTGCGCCCTCGCGAGGCGATCGGGAAAAATCCAGCCAG
>JBJTGE010000314.1:0-10668 GCA_046093785.1 Spartobacteria bacterium | reverse complement strand
CCGGGCGGCTTGTGCTTTTCAAAATGGCGCCGGGCCAGTCGCAGAATGGTGTCGGGAGTTTGATTCGCCACGAGACGGAAGGTGACCTTGAAAAACGCCTCGGCGGGAAGCACGGTTTTGCTCCCCTCGCCTTGGTAGCCGCTTCCGATGCCATTGATTTCGGCCGTGGGACGGGCTCCGATGCGTTCGACGGAGGAAAATCCCTCCTCGCCCCAGAGTTCGGTGACGCCTGCCTGCTCGGCGATAGCTTGGTCGGTTACAGGCGACTCGGCGGCGGCCTCGCGCTCCCAAGCCTGCATGGGCTGGACATCATCGTAAAATCCCTCGATCGCCACGCGGCCCTGCGAGTCATGCAGGCTGGCAATGAGCCTCGCAGCGGCCGTCGCAGGATTCGCCACCGCACCGCCGTAGATGCCGGAGTGGAGGTAGTGCGAGGGACCAACCACCCGAACTTCCATCGCCGCGATGCCCCGCAAGGCGTAGCTCAGCGTGGGATGCCCGTCGGCGGCCATCCCGGTGTCCGAGATGGCGATGGCATCGCATTCCAACTCGGCGCGGTGTTTTTTTAAAAAGTCCACGAGATGCCCGCTTCCGACCTCCTCCTCGCCCTCGATTAAAAAAATCACATTCACCGGCAGCGGCCCCTCCGCCAGCGCCTCGCCGACTCCCAGAATGTGCGCGAGAATTTGACCTTTGTTGTCAGAGGCACCACGGCCGTAAATTTTGCCATCGCGAATTTGCGGATCGAATGGCGGGGTGGTCCAGAGTTCCAGCGGCTCGGGGGGCTGGACATCGTAGTGACCGTAAATGAGGACGGTTTTCTTCGCGGGATCGCGCGGGGTTTTTCCCAAAACCACGGGATGGCCGGGAGTGGGTTCGATGCGGGCGCTCAAGCCGATTTCCCTCAGCTTGGCCACAAGCCAATCGGCGCAGCGCACCATATCGGCGGCGTGGACGGATTGGGCGGAAACGCTGGGGATTCGGACAAATTCGAGCACGTCGGCAACGCGGGGCTCATTCATAAAGACTATCTATTGTGGTTCATCGAGGCTGCCTGCACAGGATGTGGTATTTTTTCCTTGCGCCACCAAGCAGCATTTTTAGGCTGATTGCACTTCTAACCGGTATCCCATGTATCTGCAATCTCTGGAAATCATCGGCTTCAAATCCTTCGCCGCAAAAACCGTCCTCAACTTCCACCGGGGCGTCACGGCCGTCGTGGGACCGAATGGTTGCGGCAAATCGAATGTGCTCGACGCCATCCGCTGGGTGCTGGGCGAGCAGTCGGCAAAAGCCCTGCGAGGCGGCGAGATGTCGGATGTCATTTTCAGCGGCACGGACAGCCGTCCGGCGCTTGGCATGGCCGAGGTTTCCATGACCTTTGCGGAGTGCGAAAAGGAACTCGGCACCGAGTGGAATGAAGTCCGCATCACCCGCAGGGTCTATCGAGACGGCAAGAGCGAGTATTTCATCAACAAAACCGCATGCCGCCTGCGTGACATCCACCAACTCTTCATGGACACCGGCGTGGGCCGCAGCGCCTACTCGATCATGGAGCAGGGCAAGATCGACCAGATTTTGAGCAACCGCCCGGAGGACCGGCGCGCGATGTTCGAAGAAGCAGCAGGCATCACGAAATTCAAGGCGCAAAAAAAAGAAGCCCTCCGCAAGCTGGAATACACCGAGTCGAACCTCGTGCGCGTGCAGGACATCATCAAGGAGGTCAAACGCCAGATCGGCTCCCTGCAACGCCAGGCGGCCAAGGCGCGGCGCTACCAGTCGATCATCTCCGACCTGCGGATTTTCGATACCCACATCTCACATAAAAACTACCGCCACCTTTCAGACGAGCTGGAGACCCTCAAAAACCAGCTCAACCAAGGCGAGGAGGCGCGCCAGATTCACGAGGTCGAAATCGCCCAGCAGGAGTCGGAACTCTCGGACTTCCGCCAACGCCTGCAAGAACTGGAATCGGAGGCCGCAACAGTGCGCGATGGCATGCAGACCCTGCGGAACCGCGTTTTCTCGGCGGAGAACCGGATCGGCACAAACCACGAACGCAGCTCGGAAGCCACCGCCCTCATTGATCGCCACCGCTTGGACATCAGCCAGGCCGAGGAAAAAATCCGCACCCAGCAGGAACAGATCGAGCAGACGGACAGCCTCCTCGAGCAAATGATCGAGAGCCTCCGCACGCATCAGGAGACGCTGGATGAGCACACCGCCCGCCTCGCCTCTGTGCGCGAGGAGCGCATCGCCGCCGAGCGGGAATTCGCTTCCAAGGGAGCCGAACTCTCCAGCGCAGAGGCGCGCCTGAACTCGCTGCGCGGGGAGATTTCCGCCGCAACGGGACGCCGGGAATCCGGCGAGACGCGTCTGCATTTGCTCCAGAACGAAATCGAAACTGCGTCGCGCTCCGCTGCGGAAATTTCTGCGAATCTCGAAGACCTGAAACGCCGCTCGGATGCCGCCCATCTGGCGCTCGAGCACGCCCAGGCCGAAACCGCCTCGGCCATGGCGGATCACGAGAATGCCCAGCAGGAGCGCCAGAGCACCGAAGCGATCCTCAACACGGCCGGCAAGGAAGCGGCCGGCCTCGAGTCCCGCCTCGAAGTCCTGCGCCAACTCCAAGAGCAGGGCGAAGGACTTGATGAAGGCACTCAGGCCCTGCTCAAAGGCCTCGACAATCCCGACTTCTTCCAGAGCGCCATCAAGGGAACGCTCGCCCAACACATCCAAGTGGAGGAGCGCCTCATTCCCGCCATCGAAGCCGCGCTGGGATCCGCGTTGCAGGCCGTCATTTTCAAAGACCCCGGCGTCGCGGAAGCCGCCCTCGCCACTCTCAGCGGCAAAAAACTCGGCCGCGCAGCCGTGATCCCCGCCTCGTGGATTTCGGGGAAGGGAGAACAGGCCACCGATTCCCAACCACCCCTACCCTTCGGCGTCTTCGGCCGGGCGAGTGATTGCGTGAAGGGCGATGACGACAGCTCGCATCTGGCCCGCCACCTCCTCCGCGATGTCCTGATTGTAGAAACCCTCGAAGCCGCATTCCGCCTGCGTTCGGAGAATCCCTCATTTGCATTTGCATCACTCGACGGCGGGTTCATAAGCCACAGCGGCATCATTCACGGCGGTCAGTCCGGCGAGAACAGCGGTCAATCCACCCTTCAGCGAAAAATCCGCATCGCGGAGCTTGAGACCTCGCTCGCCGAGGCCACCGCTCGCATCGAATCCCTCGCAGCGGCACGCGCCGCCGCAGCGGCGGCGATGGATCAGGCCACCGACCGCCTCAAGCAAGCGCGCGAAGCCATGCAGGCCGCGCAAATTGAAACGGCCTCGACCGACAACGAACGCCGCCACGCCGAGAGGCAGTTTGCGGATGTCGAAGCCAAGCGGGCGTCGTTCCAGCGGGAAGCCGCCAGCATCGAGGAGGGACTTCGCGGCAGCCTCGCCCAACTTGGCGAACTCGAAGCCCGCATCGCCGAGTCCACCTGTGCCATCGACTCGCTGCGGGCCGCCCGCAGTGAATCCGAGACCCTCATCCAAGTCGTGCGCGAGAAAGAAAGTTCGGCCTCCGACGCCCTCAACGAAATCCGCGTCCGCGTGGCCACCGAGCGCCAGCAGCAAGAAGGT
Source organism: Spartobacteria bacterium (assembly GCA_046093785.1). Lineage (GTDB taxonomy): Bacteria > Verrucomicrobiota > Verrucomicrobiia > Chthoniobacterales > Terrimicrobiaceae > UBA967. The sequence goes on along the minus strand of JBJTGE010000314.1, from coordinate 7,035 downwards.
CTCCACCGCCAACGAGGCCCGATGGCCGCCCGCATCGTCGAACTCAACGAACTCCTCGATGCACGCCGTCTGGACATTTCCAACTACGAAGGCCGTATCGAATCCCTCGCCGCCGAGAATGCCTCCCTCGAAATCTCAATCGGCGAATGGCGCGGCGAACTCGAATCCGAAGAGGCCCGCCTCAGCTCCGTGCTCGCGCAACGCTCCGAAGTGCACGAAAGCGCCGAGGCGATCGAATCCGCCCTCCGCGCGGCCCGCCAGCAACTCGGGCAACTCCAAGACCAACGAAGCCGCATCGAAGTCAAGGCCGCCCAGACCGAAATGCGCAAGGAAAACATCCGCACCCATGTCTCCCAACGCTACCAGCTCGATCTGGAAGCCTTCGAGCCGGACACCTACGCCCTCATCGTCGCCCTCCGCGAGCGCAGCCAGCGCAAACCGGAAACTCCCGAAGGCGAAACTCCTGTTGCCGAAGCCACCGAGGAAACCAGCCAGCCCGCCATCGCCGTTCCCGCCGAAGGCGAAGGCATCCCGTGGGACCGCATCGAGGAACTCGTCGCCGAACTCACCGAGCGCATCGACTCGATGGGCCCGGTGAACATGGACGCGATCCAGGAATACGATGAACTCGAGCAGCGTTACATTTTCCTCGAAAAACAAAACGCCGACCTCGTGACCTCCAAGGCCGAGTTGCTCGAAGTCATCTCCAAGATCAACCACACCACGAAGACCCTCTTCGCCGAGACCTTCGAAAAAATCCGCGAGAACTTCCAATTCATGTTCACCGAGCTGTTCGGCGGGGGACGCGCCAACCTCCTGCTCACCGACGACTCCGACCCGCTCGAGAGCGGCATCGAGATCATCGCCAAACCACCCGGGAAGCAGCTCCAGAGCGTCACGCTCCTCTCCGGCGGCGAACGCACCATGACCGCCGTCTCGCTCCTCTTCGCCATCTACATGGTGAAGCCCAGCCCGTTCTGCGTGCTCGATGAAATGGACGCCCCGCTCGACGAATCGAACATCACCCGCTTTATCAAAATCCTCGACCGCTTCGTCGGCCAGAGCCAGTTCGTCACCATCACCCACAACAAACGCACCATCTCCCGCGCCGATCTCCTCTACGGCGTGACCATGGAAGAACACGGCGTCAGCAAACTCGTGAGCGTGAAATTCAGCGGCAAAACCGACGACACCTCAAAAACCTCCGAAAGCGTCGCCAAGGCCCTCGGCAAATCCGAAAACCTCGCCAGCGAAGAAGCCGCCGCCATAGCCCAAGCCACCTCAAACCTCCAACCCGAAACGCTGGAAGAACCCGCTTTCAATTCCGGAAACTCTGCATCCCTTGTCTAAAGAATTTCCCCACGAGATGGAGATTATTGTGTTTGGAAACGAGAGAACCCCTTAAAATTGCCCAATGACTCGCACGCTCGGTGAGACTGAAGTTGGTCGCCCTGATATTCAGGAGAGTTTTCACGATCTTTGGGAGGTCAAGCCGACCGGGAGTTTCAATAAATCCCCGTCCCTGCTTCGAGCGATAGATTTTTATTCAGGTGTTGGAGGATGGTCTCTGGGATTCAAAATGGCAGGGATCGATATGGTGCAATCCTACGAGTGGTGGAACAAGGCCAACCAGACAAACGCCCTCAACAACCGCCACAACACGCTGGAAATCGATATCCGAACTCTCACCTTGGAGAGTCTTCCCGAAAACATAGATATCGTTGTAGGAAGTCCGCCCTGCGTGGAGTTTTCCTACTCGAACCGCGGAGGAAGTGGCGACATTTCTGACGGGCTCAAGGATATCGAGAAGTTTCTCTCTGTGGTAGAGCACTTGAAACCAAAATGCTGGGCTATGGAAAATGTGCCACGGGTCGCCGATATCCTTCGCCGTGAATTGTCCAAGGGAGGAGTTTTAGAAAGGTTCGCCCATCTTTCGCCCGAAATTCGAGTCGTCGACGCATGCGAATGGGGAGTTCCCCAGCAAAGGAAACGGTGCATAGCCGGACGATTCGATTTTGATCTTTTCTTCAGCTACAGGAGGCGCACCAAGTCTCGAACCCTCGGTGATGTGATAAGTGGATTAGCGACCTCCATGCCCTGCGATCCCGTTTACGGCATCCGGCTTTCGAGTGGAGAACTCTTCGACCATGTGCCCGAGGAACCCCTGTCTTGGGAAGAGGAACGAATGAACAGGGAAATGAAATCATTTCATCCAGTCTACAACAACATGGCTTTCCCAGACGCCCTGAAGCGGCCTGGGCGCACTGTCACAGCCACATGCACACGGGTCTCAAGGGAAAGCATCGTCATCGCTTCGCCGGAGCATCCCGGAAAATTCCGTCGATTGACCGTCCGCGAGCGCGCTTGCCTGCAGAGCTTTCCGATCACCTACCAGTTTTTTGGCGAGAGCCACGCTCAAAAATTGAAAATGGTCGGGAATGCCGTTCCACCGTTGCTGACATGGCACATTGCACACGCCATGCGCGGGACGCGCCACGATGCAATGCCGAAGCCTTCAGAAGCGGCTTCCGTGTTTTCAGTTCCCGATTCTTTGCCGAAGACCACCCCCCCCGACTCCAAAGGGGAGTGCTATCCGGTCACGCGGCGGTTTCGCGCCGCAATACCACACCTGCGATTCAAAAGCGGCGTCCGCTTCGAACTTGCCAACTCATTTGATGGCGACAATCCGGTCTGGAGGATAAATTTTTATTTTGGAAATTCCAAAAGCATTCAAGAGCTTAAACTCGATGAGGCTCTTGAGGCGAAAATCAAAAAACTGTGGAGTCCCCTGGCACACTGCCCTGTGCATATTCTTGATACGCTGAAAACCTGCATCTCTCAAACCAGCGCCTCGAAATTGCAAGCCAGGTGGAATCGTCGTTTGTTGGAAAGCGTGCATCCATACGATGTCGTCGATGAAACAGGCCATGCCGTCGAGAAGACCATCTCGTGGATGCTGGAATGCCAGATTCCAGCTAAAAAAATCTTGTGTGATCTTGTTCAGGAAAGAACGGACACATCGGGGTTGCCAAAAATCCTGAAATCCCCGGACGCAGTGATCGCAGGTTGTTTGGTTGGTTGCGCTGTAAACAGTTTTCTGGCGGGTGACGCCTTCAAAACCGAAATTGAATTGTCTTTGCCATGAAGATTGAAACCTTTTACTCCCACCTGAACGGATACGAATGGCTTCAAGTCCGCAGGCCGGGTTTTTGGAAAGAAATCGAAAGCACGATTGAGTCGATAGATGCCGACCAATGCAGAACCAAAGTGAGCAAAGAAAAAGGCATGGTCGGGAAACTTCTGTTCAACCCCGCTGCAATGAATCTGAAGTTTAAAAAAAGCCTCGAATCAAAGGGATGGTCGGAATCCAGAGTCCAATATTGGGTCACTGATGATGCCAAGCTCATCCGTGAGTCGTTGACCATGCCGCCCGAAGATCAGCACGAGTTTCTCGTCGAGCACGGTAAGAAGCCATTTCGCTCATATAACCAGACGGACTTCGTGAAAGACCGCGTGGCGATTGAGGTCCAATTGGGCAAGTATGCCTTCATTGCATACGATTTATTTGTAAAGCATCTGGCCTTTTTTGTCGGAGACCACATCGATTGCGGTGTTGAAATTCTGCCCATGAAATCAATTCAGTCCCAGATGTCATCAGGGCCAGGATACTATGAGGGTGCCCTTTACGATTTGGTCAGGCAAGGCAGAGGAGTTCCAGCAGTTCCTTTGGTGCTCATCGGCATCTCCAAATAAAATCAGCGGGCTGCGTGAAATTCAGCGGCAAAAGCGGGAGCATCGCCCAAGCCGCCGAAAACCTGAAACCCGAAACGCTGGAAGAGCCCGCCGCCACTTGATTTCGCGGCGCGGGCCGCTAGCGCGAGGAAAATCTCAATTTGCCTCTCGACACCGGGAGGGATATCTGGCCAAAACGCTGGGACATTTTTTTTGATGAACCAGCCCTGCACCCCACCAGATCCAAACCCACCGTCGAACTCCTCCAGCAAAGAGACCGTCTACACTGTTGGCACCCTCACTTACACGAAGATGGGACTCGTCTCCCTCTTCGCATGGCTGCTCTGGGGCGACTTTTGTTTTCAGGTCATGGAGTCGCTCAATCCGGCGATCATTCCCCTTAAACTCCGCTCACTGGATGCCCCAAACTGGGCGATCGCATTGATCATGGTCACGCTGCCGGGCATTTTGAATACGACCATTTGCCCATGGGTGAGCTTCAAGAGCGACCGCCACCGCAGCCCCATGGGACGCCGAATTCCCTTCATTCTCTACACGCTGCCTTTCCTCACCGCCTGCCTGCTGTTGCTGGGATTCTCCGAACAAATCGGACGCGGCCTCCACAGCATCCTGCCTGATTCCTGGGGTATGTCGGTCTCGGCCGTGACCATCACCTGCATCGGCATTTTCATGGTCGGGTTCAAATTCTTCGACATGTTTGTGAACTCGGTTTTTTGGTATTTGTTCAACGATGTTGTCCCGCACAACTTCCTCGGGCGTTTCCTGGGACTCTTCCGCATCGTCTCCAGCTTCGAGTCGATGATCTTTGGATTTTTCATCTTCAAATACGCCGAATCCCACATGACGGAAATCTATGTCGGCGCCGCCCTTGTTTATGCCATAGGCATGGGACTCATGTGCTGGAAGGTCAAGGAGGGGGAATATCCCCCGCCTCCGGAAGCCGAGGGAGGCCGCACCGGCCTCATCGCCGAGGTGAAAGTCTACATGGTCGAGTGCTACAGCAAGCCCTACTTCTGGAATCTCTTCCTCTGCACGGCATTTTGGGCCATAGCCGGAACGCTCGGCGTATTCAATGTCTTCCTGCAAAAATCCATCGGCCTCGATCTCGCGCAGATCGGCATGATCAGCGGCGCCGTGAGTTTCATGAATATGCTGCTCACCTACCCTGCCGGCGCGCTGGGCGACCGTTTCCACCCCCTGCGGGTGCTCCTCTGGGTCAAGGTGATCAATTTGTTTTTCCTCCCGCTCGGCCTGATCTGGCTGTTCTTTGATTTCGCGCCCATGACGGCGTTTTATGTTTCGATTTGCATCACCGCAGTGAACCTGCCGTTTGCAGTGCTCACGGAAGCGATGATGTTGCCAATGTATATGCGAGTCCTTCCGCTCGACCGCTATGGTCAATTCTGCTCCGCAAACGCCTTGTTGCGCTCCGTGGCCACGATTGCAGGCGGTTTCGTCGGCGGCCTCTTCAGGGATTTGATGTAGCACCTCTACAACGGCAACGACTACGCCTACCGCTTCATCCCCGTCTGGAGCATTTTCTGGTCAGCCATCGCCCTCTTCTTCCTCTGGCGCCTCTATCAAGACTGGAAACGCCTCCCAGAGCATGATTGAACTTGGCTGGGCGGGAGTTGATTTGGAATTCCTCTTTTAGGTTACCTTACATTACGACCGCCTTTCGCCATATGAACCACAAACAAAGAACCAACCTTCTGGAAGAGGCGCTGTCGCTTCACAAAGCCCATCAGCATGACGAAGCGGAACGGATTTATGCAAAAGTAAGGCGCGAGTGTCCCAAGGATTTCGATGCTTGGTATCTTTCTGGAGCAATGGCCTTTCAGCGCGGAGGGCACTTGGAGGAAGCAGTGGAACTTTTACAGAAGGCGCGGAAACTCAATGCGGACTCGATCGAGTGCCGGATGTTTCTTGGCATGGCACTGGCGGATCTCGGCCGATATGCCGAAGCGGAACCACACCTCGTCCGCGCTCTCAAAAAGTCACCGCACATGTCCGAGATGTGGGAGAACTTGGCACGCTGCCAGAGGGCAATGGGACTGCCTCATGAGGCTTTGGAGTCCCTTGGAAAGTTTGCCCAAATCCAGCCTGCAAATGCCAGCGCCCACGAACTTCTCGGAGAACTTGCAGCCGTGGTGAATGGTTTTGCCGCCGCCGAACCGCACTTCCGCAAAGCCACGGAGATCGATCCCGGCATGGCCATCGCCTGGAGCAACCTCGGCCTTTCGCTTCTCGAAAAAACCGGCCACATCGCCGAGGGCATGGAGTGTCTCGACAAGGCGCTTCAACTCGATCCCTTCCTCGTCGCTGCCTCCAGTGCCCGCGCGCTGGGCCTGCAGCGGCTTTACAAAACCGAAGAGTCGCTCGACCTCCACAACTCGATTCTGTGGATGGAGCCGCAAAATGCGCGTGTGTTAAGCGCTCGCAACATGCTGCTCAACTACCTGCCCCGCCAGGATCGCCAGAGCGTTTTCGAAGCGCACAAGGAGTTTGGGGCGCTCTTCGCACAAGATGAATTTCAGGTTTTTTTCAATCCCCAAGAGCCTGATAAAAAACTCCGCGTCGGTTTTATCTCGCCGGATCTGCGACACCACTCGGTCGCCTTCTTTCTCAAGCCACTGCTCGAAAATCTGGACTCCTCGCGCGTGCAGACACTGCTTTACCATTGTCACCACACCGAGGACGCCACGAGCGCGGCACTGCGAAAGCTAACGAGCAAATGGACGAATCTCAACGGCGTGGAGGATGACGCCGCCGCCACTCTCATTCAGCGTGACGCGCCCGACATTCTCATCGACCTCGCAGGGCACTCGGCCATGAACCGCCTCCCGCTCCTTGCGCGAGGCCTCGCTCCGGTGCAGATCTCCTACCTCGGTTACCCAAATACAACGGGCGTGCCAGCTATTACCCACCGCCTCGTGGATGAAATCACCGACCCAAGCGGCGAGGCGGATGCGTTCGCCACGGAGAAACTCATTCGCTTTTCGCCATGCGCGTGGACCTACGAAGCGCCCGCAGACGCCCCCTCGCCCGCCATGCCGGATGAAAGCTCGCCTGTCACCTTTGGATCCTTCAACAACTTCCTGAAAATCACCGACGACACACTCGCCGTCTGGGCAAAAATTCTCGCCCAAGTGCCCAACTCCCGCCTCTTCATCAAGAGCGTGTATTTAGACGACCCAGAAGTCGCAAAAAATGTCCTCGAGCGTCTCACCGCTGCTGGCATCGCTGAAAACCGCGTGGATATCTCCGGCTTCTTTGCCTCCA
>JBJTGE010000313.1:0-7554 GCA_046093785.1 Spartobacteria bacterium | reverse complement strand
CCTTGGGTTCGGATTGCGAAGTCTTCCAAGCTGACCCAGTTACTTTCATCGCGATCCTGAACCCGGCGTTCAAGAATCGAGGATTCTTCAGGGTTATTCTTGCGCCATAAGCTGAACAGCAAAGCGGACAACTCTTTCTGCGCTTTGAAGGAGAGGGCAACCACTTCTTTTTTCAATTCCTCGTAGCTCATATTTTTTGAATATCTCTGATTGGTTTTTTATTTCAAATTGAATTTTGCCCAGGCATTTTTTTTGCGCCGTATGGCTGATTTTTGAGTTTGAACAGATCAAGCGTGGATTAACTCGGCTTCGAGCGGTTGACCGGGCTTTAATTGGCTGACGCCTTCCACCGCAAATCCCAAAATATTGCCCTGCTCATCGACCTGGGCAAATTCTTGCAAATCCGGCTCAAGATGTTCGTATCGAGGAGAAATGGCATCAGAAATCCAGTGGGCGGGATTCGATTTCCCGAATGCGTTCAAGATTCAAGTCGACAGTGGGTGAGGCGGCGTTTTCCGGATTCCTCAGGAAATCGATCAACGAGACCTTCTGAATGGGTGCCAGGCAGACCTCACGAAGAATGCGGCGATGCTCTTCTTCCACAGCAACGCCATGAAGCCGAGCGCGTTCTTTCAAGCGCTTGATAACCGTGGGTTCCAGATTTCGCACGAGGAGTTGTGTCATGATTCGCAAAGAATGATATCGGCGCTATCTTTTGTCGATTCCACATCTGCGGCGAAAGCAAACTGTCGTGCGACTTGGCATCTTCGGCGCTGTGGCGAGTAACGCATAGCGGGTTCAGAGACCGCCTTTGGCGGTATGGGTTTTCACTCGCCACCCGCGACTCGTGACACCAACCTACACCGTATCCATGAAGGTGCGTTCGACTTTTTTGAACATAACGATGCCGAGGAGGAGCAGCGCGGTGGTGATGGCGGCGGATATTGCGAGCCCTGACCACGGGATTCCACCGCCGAGGAAGATGGCGCGGAAGCTCTCGATGACGGGGGCCATGGGGTTGAAATTCATGAGGAAGGCGTATTTTTCAGGCACCATGCTGGCCGGGTAGATGATGGGGGTGGCATACATGGCGAGTTGAACGCCGAATCCAACGAGGAAAGTGAAATCGCGGTATTTTGTGGTGAGGGAGGAGATAATGATACCGGCACCGAGTCCGAGCAATGCCATGATTCCAAGAAGTATAGGTGTGAGGAGGAAGACCATAGGCCAATCGGTATGGATATCGGAGCCTTGGATGGAATAGTAGGCGAGAAAGGCAAAAAAGAGGAGAAATTGGATGCCGAACTGGATGAGATTTGAAATGACAACCGAGAGTGGCGTGACGAGTCTGGGGAAGTAAACCTTGCCGAAGATGCCGGCGTTGGCTACGAAGGTGGAGGAGGTTTTTGTAAGGCAGGTGGAGAAGTAGTTCCACGGAGTGATGCCGGCGAGATAGAACAGCATGGGCGGCATGCCATTGGTGGGCAATTTGGCCAGGCCGCTGAAGATCACTGTAAAAATGAGCGTGGTCAAAACGGGTTGGACAAAAAACCAGAGCGGGCCGAGGATCGTTTGTTTGTAAACGGCGACGAAGTCTCTGCGCACGAACATCCACAGCAAGTCGCGGTAGTGCCAGACATCGCGGAGCTGCAAATCCCACCATCGCGTGGTAGGGTTGAGCACCATGTCCCAATTTTCATTTTCGGCGTTGGAAGATATCATAGCGTAGTGAATTGAGAGCGATCAAAACCGATCAGAATTTGCCGGCGAGGGCTTTGACGAGGGGGAGGACTTTGCCGAAGAATTTATACCAGCCGGCGATCTGGCCGAGGCGGGATTTTTCGAAGTGGGCTGTGGCCGAGGTGGGGTCGATGCTAGACTCGAGGATGCTCAGGCGGGCGGGGCCGTTTTCGAGGTGGGGATCGATGCGGTCGCGGAGGTAGCCGCTCGCGAGCTTGCGCAGACTGGTCTCGGCGGTGAAGTGTTCTTTGCGGATGCCGGGCAGGTAAACTTGGTTCACGGCGCCGAGTGAGCGGAGCCAGCGCAGGCCTTCGCTCGCGGAGCCGCGACTGAGCTGCAGGCGGGTCTGCACATCGTCGAGCGAGAGAGGTTCCGGCGTGCTGAAGAGGAGACCGTAAATTTCCCCGATGGAACGGGGTAGCGAGAGGGCTCCGAAGACATGAATAAAAAGTGCGACGGACTCGAGCTGAAAGGCGCTGAGCGGAGCCGGCGGCGATGTCTGGAGATCCTCTCCCGGTGCGGCTCGCAGGGCTTTTGATTTTTTTACAGACAAGCTGCCGCCCTTGGTAAAAGGGGCGTCTTTTACCGGCGGCATGGTAAGAATATTGTTTTCCACGAGCCTCTGTGAGGGGGGATGACGAGTGAAAGCCTCGCTCAACTGCAATTTTGTTCAAGATTTATTGAACAAAATTTGGGGGGGGGATTTTTCAGGGTGTGCTGTTTTTTTCTTCTTCAACGACTTCGGGGGCTACGGCGCGGAGGGCTTTTTGTGCGGCGCGGGTGATCCAGATCGTGACGGCGAGTGTGAAAGCGAGCTCGGTGGCGTAGAGTGTCCAGGCCCACGGGCCTTGGTTGATACCGCCTTTGGCTGCGGCGCCGATAACTGCCCCACCGTAAGAGTAGGCGGCGCTGATCGGCAGGAATCCGACCCAGGAAGCGAGGATGTAGCGCCAGAAATTGATTCGCGAGAGGCCGAAGGCGCAACTCACGAGGCTGTGCGGCAGGATGGGTGAAATGCGGGTAAGGATGATCATTCTCCACGCATCCTTGGTGGCGACATGGTTGAGGGCGTGAAATTTTTTACTCTTGGCGAAGCGGCGCTCCATCCAGCCTCGCAGGAGGTATCGGGTGGAGAGGAAATTTGCGAGCGCTCCGCCGACCGAGGCCACGGAAACGAGGAGCGTGCCTCCCCAGAATCCGTAAACTGCGCCCGCGCCGAAGCTCAGCACGGAACCGGGCAGGAAAAGGACACAGGAGAGCGTGTAGAGAATGACAAACCAAATCCAGCCGACGGGACCGGTCTGTTCAATCCAGACCATGGCCTCGCGGGTCCAGGCTGTCCATTGGTCAAGCATGGGAAGTGGCTGCGACCGGCGTCACAAAAGTCCTGCAGAGCTGGATGGAGACAGGCCGGGAGGCGCCGCCGATTTTTATCACGAGAGTTTTTTCTCCAAAATCTCTCCGGCGAGGGCGGGGTTGGCTTTGCCTTTGGAGAGTTTCATGACTTGGCCTTTGAGGAAATTGAGGGCGGAGACTTTGCCTGCTTTGAAATCGGCCACGGGGCCGGGATGCGCGGCGATGGCTTGATCGACGAAGACCTCGATCGCACCGGTGTCGCTCTCCTGCTTGAGGCCTTTTTCCTCGACGATGGTGGCGGCGGATTTTCCCGAGCTGAACATCTCGGCGAAGACCTCCTTGCCTTGCTTGGAATTGATCGCGCCGGAGTCGATGAGATTCACGAGTTCATCAAGGGCGTGGGGGGCGACCGGACACTCGGCGATGCCGACGGAGGCTGATGACATCGCACTCTGGAGGTCGTTGAGAATCCAGTTGGCGACATTCTTCGGCTTCTTGGCACCGCGCGCGGCTGTCTCAAAATAGGAGGCGAGCGCGAGATCATTCGCCAGCACGGAGGCGTCGTAATCGCTCACGCCAAATTCGCTGACGAAGCGGGCGCGTTTTTCCCACGGGAGTTCGGGCTTGCGGGCGCGCGCAGCCTCGACGAGAGAGGCGGTTTTCACCGGCAGGAGGTCGGGATCCGGGAAGTAGCGGTAGTCGTGAGCGCTTTCCTTGATGCGCATGAGGGTCGTCTCGCCGCGGGCGTCGTCCCAGCGGCGCGTCTCCTGCTGGAGCGTGGCACCACCGCGAAGAGCCTCGATCTGGCGGGGAATCTCGAAAGCGAGGGCGCGGCGAACACCCGAAATGGAGTTGAGATTTTTCACCTCGATTTTGGTGCCGTATTTTTCCGTTCCGACCGGGCGGACCGAGACATTCACATCGCAGCGGAGTTGGCCTTTTTCCATATCGGCATCGCTGATGCCGCCGTAGATCATGACCTGCTGGAGAACGGTGAGGTAGGCGAATGCCTCTTCGGGCGAGGAAATATCGGGCTCGCCGACGATTTCGAGAAGCGGCGTGCCGGCGCGGTTGAAGTCGATGCCGGTGGCTGTTTCCATGTGGAAGCTCTTGGCGACATCCTCCTCGAGATGGATGCGGACGAGGCGGATGTTTTTATCCTTTGTGGCGATGGTTTTCTGGGCGTCCTTCGGATAAGCGAGATCGTGGAGCGGAACGGTGCCGCCGAGGCAGAAAGGCAGATCGTATTGGCTGATCTGGTAGTTCTTCGGCATGTCGGGGTAGAAATAGTTTTTTCGGTCGAATTTGCAGACCGGCCCGATCTCGCAGCCCAGCATGAGACCGGCCAAAGCGGTGAGTTTGAGGGCCTCCTCGTTCATGACAGGCAGGGCGCCGGGCATGCCGAGGCAGACGGGACAGACATTGGTATTCGGCTCGGCGCCGTATTCCACCGCGCAGGAGCAAAACATCTTGCTGTGGGTTTTGAGCTGAACATGGACTTCGAGGCCGATGGTGGCGATGTAATCTGTCATGGTGTCTTTTTGGAAGGTGCGGGATTTTGCTTTGGCGGCATGGCGTAATCGAGCGCTTTTTGCAGGTCGAGCGACATGACGAGTTTTTGCAACGAGGGGTCGGTGGCGGCATTCAGAACCGTGCGGCTCTGGATGAGGGCGAGGAAATTTTTATTCTCCGCCGATTGCACGACGACGGGATCCTGCATGAGAGCCTGCATGCGGGGATGGCTGATGATTTCCTGAACGCCGGGATAATCGAGAAAACGCACGAGCGCGTCTTGGTTTTTCGTCAACTGTCCAAGGCGGGTGATGTGGTCGTAGGCCTCGGAGGGAAGGACATCGATCGACTCCACGATTTCGCCGACGGGGCCCATCTCGAGGGAGTCCTTGAGCATGGCAAAGACGCGGTTGGCAGCAGGCGCGTCCTGGAGTTTTTGTCCCGCGATGCCGGATTTCGCAACGGCCCCGGAAGTGCGGATGATCGAAACGGCTCCCCAGAGAATGAAGAGGCCGGTGAGAAGGCCAAACACGGCTCCGCCAGCTCCGAAGAGCCATCGGATGAGTCCGGGAGGTTGTTGCGAGGTTCGTTTGAAAAGGACAGCGCCGAGGAAGAGGCAAACACCGAGTGTGACGAGAGCCACAGCGCCTCCGGCAATCAATCCTGCCAAGAAGGCGACACCGGGCAGAACCAAGCCGATGACAGCTCCAACGGTCTGGCCTACCAGCATGCCGAGCAGGCCTGAAGCCACGAAGGCGCCAAAATGCAGCCCCCCGCGAATGAGCCCGCGGCGCCAGCCGGCATAGATTTCCCAGAGCATGAAAACGGCCGCGCTGTAGAGCAGGACATTTTGCCAGAATGGAGAACCGAGATCGGACATGCCTGGCAATTTATCTCGGCAGGCAATCCTGGGCGCGTTGGCGCAGGGCGTGATCCACGAGCACGAGAGCAGTCATGGCCTCGACCATCACCACGGCTCGAGGCAAAACACATGGGTCGTGGCGACCGCGCGCGGCGAGGGTGGATTCCTCGCCGGAGGTGGTCACCGTGGACTGAGGTTTCGAAATGGTGGCTGTCGGCTTGAAGGCAATACGGAAAAGGAGCGGCTCGCCATTGCTGATGCCGCCTTGCACGCCGCCCGAGCGGTTTGTGGTGGTATGAACCGCTCCGTCGCGGATCGTATAGGGGTCGTTGTGCTCAAGGCCGGTGAGAAGCGTTCCTGCAAAGCCTGAACCCACTTCGAAGCCCTTCGTTGCCGGCAGGCTGAGCATGGCTTTGGCGAGATCCGCCTCGAGGCGGTCGAAGACGGGCTCGCCAAGCCCGATGGGCATTCCACGAACGGTGGCATCGATCAAACCGCCAACGCTATTTCCCTCGCTGCGGATTTTTTTGATTCGCGCAATCATAGCCTCCGCCGCATGGGCGTCCGGGCATCGGACCGCGTTGGATTCGATGGATGCCATGGTCACAGAGGCGGCATCGACCTGCGACTCGATATCATGGATGCGAGACACCCATGCGAGGATTTCGATTTCAGGGAAAAGAGCCTTGAGCACCTTCTTGGCAACAGCGGCAGCGGCCACGCGGCCGATCGTCTCGCGCGCCGAGGATCGTCCCCCACCCTCCCAGTTGCGCACACCATATTTCGATTGATAGGTAAAATCAGCATGCGAGGGGCGGAAGTGCGTCTGCATTTCACTGTAGGCCTCTGGACGGGCATCGGTATTCGGGACAAAAATCGAAATCGGCGTTCCCAGCGTGACTCCACGAAACACGCCGGAGAGGATTTTGCAGGTGTCCTCCTCCTTTCGGGGAGTGACGATATCGCTTTGCCCTGGGCGGCGACGGTCGAGGTCGGGTTGGATGTCCGCCTCGCAAAGCGGGAGGCGCGGCGGGCATCCATCGATCACAACCCCCACTCCACCGCCGTGCGACTCACCCCATGTGGAGATACGAAATAAAGTTCCAAAATTACTGGCCATCTTGGGCTACAAAAAACCAGAACGCAGGCGGGGGATCACGCGAATAATTGTAGAGGGAACGAAAATGGGGTGATCGACGGGGCTCGAACCCGCAACAGCCAGGACCACAACCTGGAGCTCTACCATTGAGCTACGACCACCATTTGAAAAACCGTGGTGGAGTCACCATCGGCAGGCAAAGAGATCACCTGAAGCGGGCGTTTTGTCAATGCCGTTCTTGGCCCTTGCACTGGCGTAAAACTCCAGCCAATTCCTTCGCCGCCCATTGCCCAGACACATTCGGCGCGTGCAACCAGCCGTAATTCAAAATGGACCCGCAATTCGCCAAGAGCACGCGCGAAGACATTCCGAGCGGCCCCATTCCCATCAGGGCAAGCGGAAGGCGGGTGCTGGAAAACAACTCAAGCAAGCGGGCGACATCTGCGGGAGCAGTCGTGTGCGTGGCGATCTTTACGGCATCGGCATCTTGATCCTCCGCCTGACGGATCACCTCGCGCAATCGCGCCAAGGCGGGTGTTTTTTTGAAATCGTGAAAGGAGGCGAGCACGACCACTTTCGACTCCTTGGCTTGGCGAACAACCGGGCGCAAGGATGCAAGCGAGCGCACCTCGATGTCCACGATGGAAGCCCTAGGCAGGAGCTTGGAAAGCGCATCCCGCCTGACTGCGGAGGACATCGCATTTTTGCCACCTTCGGAGGGATGCCGCGCGGTCACAATCCAAGGAAACTTTGCATTCGGCATGGCGTCGCCGAGGCAATCCGCACGCCACTCCAAAAAATCAACGACGCCATCCGGCAAGCGCAACGCCTTGCGCTCGGCCTCTGGAGAATCGACAATTCCCACCACAGCTCCTGCTTTCAAGGTCGAAACTATAGGATTGCGTTTGGGCTTTGCCCTCGTATCTGTTGCGAGCTCGCCATTGGCTCGGGGCTTGGTTGACATCTTTCCTTCATGCTTGCTCAA
>JBJTGE010000312.1:0-3129 GCA_046093785.1 Spartobacteria bacterium | reverse complement strand
CTGGCACCTCCATCGGAATTGCAAAGACGCCCGCATTCCGAAAACCCGCCGGGCGTGGTGGCGCAAAAAGCTCGAAGGCAACGCCACCCGCGACAAGCGCCATGCGGACGCCCTGCGCCGCCTCGGTTGGCGTGTGATCACGGTCTGGGAATGCCAAACAGAGAAGCCCAACCGGCTACTCAAGCGCTTGCAGGCGCTTCTGTTCGCTCACGACCGAAAATTTTGTGCAGGGAAAGGATGACGGGCTCCCCACCACGCTTTTTGACCATTCCTGAAACCGGGACTTGCGGACATTCCACAGGCTCGCCCAGTTCCATCAGATAATAAAAAATAGCACCGACTTGCGATGGGTCGCGGCCTGTGAGTTTGGCGATATGATCCGCGCTTTCGAGTTTCACACTCTTAACTTCGGCGAACCAAGGAAGCGTCTTTTGCCTGTTGTGGCCGATAAAGAACTTCGCATGAAAAACCGGGCTGTCGTAGTTGCGGGTGGCGCCGGTTTTTTTATCCACGGCGTAAAAATAAAATCTTCCCTTCCGCCGGACGACGCCGGCTTGTCCAGGTCGAACATAGCCGAGCACGCACGGGGCGTCGGAGAGGGGGGCGCTTACGGCGGGATGAGGCTCAGGAGCAGCGCTTGCGGGCGGTGTTTCTTGAAGCGTTGTATGAGTCCAATGGCGGATGCGATAGTTTCGGCTGAAGCGGTTGCTATGGTGTGCGAGGACATCGGCCATGAAATCCGCCAAAGCCTTTTCGCAATCCTCACGGTGCTTTGTGTCACCCGGCCGCATGCGGAAGGCCCCCACGCCAGGCACCACCTCTTCGTAGCGTGGAAAATCCGTGCACGCCTCGCCCTCGCGGCCCGGGTAGAGCACATACGAGCCCGCTGTTCGCCGGATGGCATCGTTGTAGGTGTGCATTTTGTAGAGGTCACCCCGCTTGTAGGTGTCGGAGGACTTGGTTTCGGCGTGTTCCTCGTTCAAGGCAGCGGGGCTTTTTTCCCCGAAGACCTCCTCAACCTTCTCGATGCGGAATTTGGCATCGAAATGCAAATAGCCGATTCGTCCCGCTGCCTCGGCCAACTCCTCCGCCTTGTCCCACCGAACGGCCTCCAGATATTCCGCTGGAAAGAAAACCAATGTATAGTCAGGGCGAAATTGCCGACTGTATGTCCCGGACGCCATGGGGCTTGGATCAAATGAGAATGTGCGGTTGTAGAAAAAATGGATTCCCAGTTCCTCTCCCTCTGGCGAAGTCCAGCGGTATCGGCTTATCGAGGCCTCGCCTTGCGAGAGGTTCACCTGCCGTTCACCTTTCGCGGAAGTCGCCACAAACGGTTTGGTCCCGCCAGCTCCTTCTGTTTCGCGGTGCAAATCCACCATTCCCATGCGCGAGTGGAAGACCCGCCTCATCGCGAAGTAGAGCCAGAACTCATACAGCGTGGCGGCATCGCGGTTCGTGCCGTCGTAGGCATCATCGCGACCCGGCCAATCGAGCTTGGCAGCCGTTTCGAGCATGAGCCACGCCCGGAAAATGTCGCGATAGCCCTCGCGTTTTTGCAGTGTCTGGTTCTCCATCGGCAGCCTTTGCAGCGTGGACACATCGGCAAAAAACGAGTGCGCCAGAAAAATCTCCAGCGTCTCCCGCATTTCCGATGCCTCCAGCCAAGCTGTGCCACGCTTTTCATCGAAAAGCTGCAGCACCTCCTCGCACACATCGCTGAATGCGGTGAGGGCAAACTTGATGAAACGGTTGGGCGGTGTGTCGTAGCTTTCGAAGCGGCGTTCATGCAGGAGTTCGCCGGGCGATAGGCCGTTGACCTGAAAGCACGACGCCGGAGCGCCACGGCGCCAGTCGCGGCTGTGCTTGAGCGGGTCCGAGGCAAAGCGGGGGCTGTTTGCCAGCGAGGCTGGACGCCATACCCGCTCAGTGCGCAGTCCCACAAGCGGCCTTCGGCCGATCTCCTCAAGGTAAAGCCCCAGGCGGTCATTGCCGAGCACATGGCGCAGGAAAAGAAACTGTTCCAGCAGCGTGCGTCTTCGCCTTTCCGGATCGGCCGCCATGTTGAAACTCGTCGGGCTGTCCCACTCCAGGAGCAGTTGTTGGCAGTGGTCGGCGATTTCCTCCACCATGGCGCGGTATTCCCCGTGGAAATCGAATTTCCGCGTTTGGATTTCAAATCGCAGAGGCGGCAACTCCCGGATGCGGATTTCCGCCGAACCAAGATAGTTTGCGACCTTGAAGTTTCCGCGAAGAGACTCCCCCTTCAGCTTTGTCTGCCTCCACTCAGCCTTCCTGCGGCCCGTGGGGGCTTTGAGCGTGCTCTCGATGTGGTCCACGCCGACCGAGCCGGCGGCGGCCCCCAGCAACTTCCAGTGGTAGGTTGTATTTTCAAAAAGAACCAACGCCTGCTGGCCCGTCGCCATGTTTTCGCCGCAGTAGTGGAACGGTGCCGCGTGCGCCGATCCTGCGGAATGCGACCTTGCCTTGAAAATGAGCGGCGGCCCGGGACTTGCCGGAATGTCCGTCTCATCCGGTTCCTCCACCCGGTCTCCCCACAAAAGAATGCTCAACCCCTCGGCGATTTCTACATCGATGGAATCGAGATGCAGCGCACTCATTCCCACAGCGGCTAATGAATGAAACTTACAAACTGATCGCGGCGCACGGCATCGATCATGTCGCAGAGTTTGGCATGACTGCGGGGAAACTTGCATTTCTCACGATCGGCCCGCTTCACAGGACTCGACTGGTAATCCGCCGGAGTCGAATCCTCGATTTTGTGCACAACGCCGGTTTCGCAGTAACGCGCCAGACGCACCAGCAGGCCCTCAATCCGCCTCTTGGAGCCGCTCAGCTTGGGTAGGATTTTTTGGAGAATCTCGTCGTCCAGGTCCGACTTCCAACCGCCCGCGTCCCATGCCGCCTTGTGGTTTTCAAGGTTTCCGCCTTCCGCTTTTCCCCCTTTCTGTTTCAGCTTTTCAGAATTTCCGCTTTCCACTTTTCCCCCTTCCGCTTTTCCCCCGAGTTCTCGGGCAATCTTCAAATACGCCACCACCTCCTTGGCCGTGCGGAAGGCGAATTCAAAGCGGCCTGCTTGCAGGATTTCCAACACCTCAAGCAGATGCT
>JBJTGE010000311.1:0-4398 GCA_046093785.1 Spartobacteria bacterium | reverse complement strand
TATTGGTCTTCGTGGCCGTATGTCGGCGACGGCACAAATTCCAAAAACTACCTTGAGTGGCCGCTCACGGCCGAAGTGTGGCGCGAGGCGGCAAAAAACCGGCTCCACCAAACCGGCAGGGTGCAGAATATCGATACCGAGACCGGCCTGCAAAATCTGAAAGCCATGTTGGCCAATGGCTATCTCCTCGTTTTTGGAACGGATATCTATGGCTGGCAGTTCACCTCGTTTTCCAACGACCCATCCACCAACCTCGACAATGATCTCGCTGGAAAAATGGTCTGCTGGAAGGTGCTTCGCAATCCGAGCGGGCATGCGATGACGATTGTGGGGTATGACGACAATGTCTGGACGGACATTGACCGTGATGGCGCGGTGGATTCAGGGGAAAAGGGAGCGCTGAAAATAGCAAATTCCTGGGGCACGAACTGGGACAAAGGCGAGGGCGGCTTCGTATGGATCGCCTACGACGCCCTGCGCGATGCCTCGCAGGTGGCTGGCGTGAGCAATACAGGACGCGCTTCGGGCATTTATTCTCCCTTTTACTTGGATGAGGTTTACTGGGTGTCTGCGTTGGAAGGATACTCGCCCACACTGCTTGGGGAATTCACGGTCTCCCACGCCGCCCGCTCGCAGATGCGCGTGCGGCTTGGCCGGGCCATCACGGCAGCAACAACGCCCGAAACCTACTCGGCAAATTCGGACCTGAATGCGCTCGGCGGAGCCTATGCTTTCGATGGCGGGATCACAGCGAGGGATGCCGCTTTTGTTTTGGATTTCACCGGCCTGCAACAGAGCGGCCCGAGGCGCTACTTCGTTTCGATGTCCGATACGCCAGGCGGGTCTTCGGGTCTTCTCAAGGCCTTCCGCCTGACTTCGCCGAGCGGAGCGCCGCTTGCGACCGCGACCAACGGCGTGAGTTCATCATCCGGAGTGGATGGAGCCACTCGCCACGCCTATGTGGATTTCGGCGGCACGAGCGCGGCACCTGTCATCACATCGGCCACGACGGCCACGGGCCGAGTGGGGCAGTCTTTCAGCTACACGATCGCCGCGTCGGGGGCTCCGTCTTCCTATGCGGCCACCGGGTTGCCTGCGGGATTGTCCGCTGTGTCGAACATTATAACCGGCTCTCCAACCCAAGCCGGCAGTTACAATGTGGCGCTTTCGGCCACGAATGGGTCTGGCACGGGAACGGCCCCGCTGCAGTTGGAGATCGCCCCGGCATGGGTCAGTGCGCCAGTGATCACCAGTAACTCCAGCGCAAGCGGGCCGGTGGGCGTTTCCTGTACCTACAACATTACAGCGACCGGTTCCCCGGCCTCCTATGGCGCGGCGGGGTTGCCAAACGGCCTCGGAGTCAATGCCACAAACGGATTGGTCTCGGGCACACCCACCCAAGCCGGGATCAGCGCGGTATCACTCTCGGCGACCAACGAAGGAGGCACCGGCACGCGTTCTCTGACCTTGTCGATCTCGCAAGCCAGCTCCGCCCTGCCCGAGATCACAAGCCAAACCGCGGCCCAAGGAGCGAGCGGCTCGCAATTCCTCTACCGCATCGAGGCGACGAACAGCCCCACCACCTACGGCGCCGAGGGGTTGCCTGCGGGGCTCTCTCTCAATGCCACCACAGGGGTCATTACCGGAACGCTGCCCTCGCCGCGCGTTTACTCGATCACGCTGACGGCCGCCAACGCCCAAGGCACGACCTCGAAAACCCTCGCACTCAAAGTCACCGGCGGCGCGATCCAAGGCCCGCCGAATGATGATTTTGCCAACAGGGTTCCTCTCACAGGAGTCAATGCAACCGCGACGGGATCAAATGTGAACGCCAGCGCGGAGGATGGTGAGCCTGATCTTCTGGGGCAGCGCTCGCACTCCGCATGGTGGACATGGACGGCCCCGCGAACCGCTCCGGCAGTGGTTTCTCTGGCGGCCAGCACCTTCGATACCGTGCTCGGAGTTTACACAGGAAGCAATGTGGGAAATCTCACGCTGGTTGTTGCGAACGACGATGCCGCTTTGGCCAGCACCAGCCAAGCAACCTTCAATGCCACCGCAGGCACGGCTTATCATATCGCAGTGGATGGCTTCGGAGTGGAGCAAGGCCAGATCGCTTTATCCATCGTGCAGGCGGCAGGGAGTGCCATAGCCAACGATTCATTTGCCAATGCCGAGATGCTCGCTGGCACCTCCACCTCCGCAACCGGGTCGAACTACGACGCCACCGCGCAGGCGGGCGAGCCTGCGCATGCGGGGCAGGCGGCCACAAGATCGATTTGGTGGAAATGGACCGCGCCAGCCAATGGCTCATGCACCGTGAATACCATCGGCAGCTCTTTCGATACCGTGCTGGCGGTGTATACCGGATCCAGCGTTTCCAACCTCTCTCTTGTGGTCTCGGATGACCAGAGTGGCGGCTCCAACACCAGCAAGGCAAACTTCAATACGACCGCTGGCACGACCTACTTTCTTGCAGTTGACGGGCGCAACGGCGCCGGCGGAGCTGTTTCTCTGAACTTGGAATTCAGTTCCCAATCCAGGCCTGCGAACGACGACTTTGCAAAGGCGATCGCCCTCGCGGGCAGCTCCGCCAATGGCACGGCCAACTCCTCAGGCGCGAGCGCTGAATCCGGCGAACCCTTGCATAATGGAAATCCAGCCGCTCAGTCGATCTGGTGGACATGGACTGCCACACAGAGCGGACCCGTAAGAATTTCGACTGCCGGAAGCGCGTTCGACACTGTGCTGGCGGTCTACACTGGCACCAGCATTTATTCGCTGTTTGAGGTCGCCTCAAATGATGACGCGAGCGGCAGCCCGCAAGGCGCGGTCGAATTTGACGCCGTATCCGGAACCACCTACCGCATTGCGGTGGATGGCTACGAAGGAAACTCGGGAATGTTGGCTCTTGCGGTAACCCAAACCAATGCTCCGCAGAATGACAATTTTGCGAATGCCCAAGTCCTCAACACGGCAGACTTTGATTTTGCCTCGGCATCCGGCTCCTCGCGCAAAGCCACCGCTGAATCCGGCGAACCCGCGCACGCAGGCAGCAACGCCTCCCGCTCTCTCTGGTGGACATGGACCGCACCGCATGCGGGGGCGGCAACAATTTCCACGGAGGGGAGTGATTTTGATACCGTTCTGGCCGTTTACACTGGCAACAGCATGAACGCCCTTACCGAAGTGACCTCCAACGACGATTTCGGTGCGGAAAATACAAGCGCTGTCACATTCCAAGCTGTGGCTGGAACGACCTACCGGGTCGCGCTCGATGGCTACAACGGTCGCTCTGGAACATATGAACTGGCCATCGAGCAGGTCGAAGAAGGCGGCATTTATGAAACCGACTTCGAGTATTTCCCGAAAGGCTTCAATACCCTGTATGGCTTCGATGGTTGGACGAGTTCAGACAGTGCGCCCGGCTCGGGAACCTCTGGTATTTTCGAGTCCGAGGAAGGAAACTTGGCCGCTTGGATCGGATATAATCCCACAAGTCGAAGTGAAGTCTCGGTCTATCGAACAGTGGATGTTCCCGCCTCCACCAAGGTGGTCGAGTTCAGCGTCGATTTTTGGATTCAGGACTCGACTTCAAAAAACTACGACACATTCCGTTTCGAGGTCTGGAATCGCAATCAAGAATACTTGGGCTGTATCGAATTCGATAATCAGAATCTGGGTGTTTCTCGCGGCGATGGCTCCATCGTATCCGATACAGGCATCCAGTTTAAAAATGGCGCGCCTTACACTTTGAGCGCTACACTTAATCTGGAAGAACGAACTTGGACGGCCTATCTGGACGATCAGCTTTTGTTCAAGGATCAGCCCATCACACAAACCCAAAGTGCGGTGGATTTGGGAAGTATCGATGTGGTGTGGAAGATTCAGCAGCCAGGGAATCCCGGCGACAACTTTATGGGCTTCGACAACTACCGGATCGCAACGAGCAAGCGTGTGCCGGTCATCACCAGTTCCGGGCAGAAACAAGCCGAGGTCAATGGCGATTTCAACTACCAGATTGAGGCCACCCACTCCCCGGATGAATACAAGGCCATCGGCTTGCCTTCCGGGCTTTCATGCGATGCGACTACAGGACGCATCACTGGAAAAACAAACGCTTCGGGAACCAGTCAAGTGACCCTCACCGCCAAAAACAGCGCTGGCACCGGAAGCAAACTCTTGTTGCTCACCATCGCTTCCACGGGAGCCGAAGCGCCCGCTATCACAAGCGCCAGTAGCGCCTCGGCCAAGGTGGGCACGCCGTTCAGCTACCAAATCACGGCAACAAACGCCCCAGCCAACTATAACGCAACCATTTCAGGCGCGAGCCTGCCAGCATGGCTTTCCATCAACACCGAGACGGGACTCCTCTCCGGAACGCCAACTGCTTCAGGC
>JBJTGE010000310.1:0-3341 GCA_046093785.1 Spartobacteria bacterium | reverse complement strand
ATTGGGGAAGGATTGCGGCCGCAGGCCGGTGGGTTTTTTCGATGGCAAGCGGGACGCATGCCCTACATGGCAGGCGCAGGGAGTGATTGGTCGTCGGTGAGGTTTCCTCGCCAATGCCTTTCACAGGCGGGACGCCTGTGCCCCCTTGCTTCTCGCGGCGGCGTGGCAGCGCCTTGGTCCCGAGGAACGCGCTCGCCCTCGGGCGCACCAACACGCGCCCTCGCGGGTTGGTTTGAAATCATTGCAGGCGCAGGCCGGATTTTTCAAAAGTCGGGCACGGGCCATTTCGCGGAGAAATTGGAATTGGACAGATGAATCATTTTTGATACAATTGAAGCAATGCCCGGTGCTCCACGACCTCTTGCCGCCCGCTTTTTTGCGACCGAATCGGGCAATGAACCGGTGCGGGAATGGCTGAAAAGCTTGCCAGTCGAGGATCGGAAGCAAATTGGTTCGGATATTCTGGCCGTGCAGTGGGCTTGGCCGGTTGGAAAGCCTCTTGTGGACTCGCTGGGGGGCGGGCTTTGGGAAATTCGATCCTCGCTTGGCAACCGCATCGCCCGCACATTTTTTTTGATCGAGAATCAAGAAATGATCCTGTTGCACGGTTTTCTGAAAAAATCCCGGACTGCACCCAAGCATGATATCGATCTGGTCCGAAAGCGATGGACCCAATACCTGAAAGACACCACATGAAAACAAAACCAAACAAAAGACACCGCGGATCCGATCTGCGGGATTTTCTCGCGGAGGAAAACATCCTGCCTGAGGTGGAAGCTCTTGCGATGAAGAAGGCCATCGCCTTGCAACTGCAACGCATCGTTGAGGAGGAAAGCATTTCCAAAACCCAACTCGCAAGGCGCATGAAAACCAGCCGTGCCGCAATAGACCGAATTATGGACGCATCGACTCCCTCACTGACCATTAGCACCCTGGCGAAAGCCGCCGCCGCACTTGGACGAAGAGTGAGTTTTGAGATTCTGCCTGCTTGAACCCGAGGCATCGGCCAATCTGGCGCAGAGGGGACCTCACGGAGGCGCTGAGAGCACGGAAGCGAGATGGGCGCTGACGGAGCATCGTCGTCTGGACCGTGCAGGCGCAAGGCATGGTAGCTCGTCGGTGAGGTTTCCTCGCCAGTGCCTTTCACAGGCGGGACGCCTGTGCCCCCTTGCTTCTCGCGCCCGGCGCGGCAGCGCCTTGGTCTCGGGGAGCGCGCCCGCCCTCGGGTGCACCAACACGCGCCCTCGCGGGTTGATTGGGGAAGAAATGCGGCCGCAGGCCGGTAGGTTTTTCGATGGCAAGCGGGACGCATGCCCTACATGGCAGGCGCAGGGAGTGATTGCTCGTCGGTGAGGTTTCCTCGCGGTTGTCCTTCCAATTTTTTCGCTTGTGTTTAGGAGTGCGGCAGGGAAGCTCTTTTAAAGGATTTTTATATGAACTATATCGGAGTTTCTGAACTCAAACAAACGAAGAGGATGTGGAAAATGCTGGATTCCGAGGGGGAGCTGGTCCTGACCAAGGAGGGAAAGCCCGGGGCAGTGATCCTGGCGGTCACGCCAGAGACCTTGGAATCCACGGTTCGTTCGATCCGACGGGCACGCTTTTCCGATGCCGTGGCGCGCATTCGCTTGAGAGGGCAGGCCATGGATGAGGCGGAGATGGAGAAGGAAATCGCGGATTATCGGGCAGGGAAGCCGTGAGGCTGGTTCTCGACACAAATGTCCTGGTCTCGGGTTTGCTAACGGCGGGGAATCCTCCGGGGCGTATTGTGGACTTTTTGAGGGCCGGTAAAATCCAACTCCAAGTGGATGAGAGGATCGTAGCGGAATACGGCGGCGTTCTCTCGCGGCCAAAATTCCGGAACAAAATTTCCCCGTTCGAGAGGGATTTGGTGATGGATTTCATCAAGGCGGATTCGGAGTGGCATGTTTGCACCAAGGTGCTGGAGGGGCTGCCTGATCCGGGTGATGCGTGTTTTCTGGAGGTGGCGCGGGAAGCAGGAGTTCCGCTCATCACAGGAAACCAACGGCACTACCCGCAAGGGCTTCGCGGAGGCGTGGAGGTGCTGTCGCCCCGTGAGTTTTTGGAACGGATGAAGTAGGCGCACTTGATAAAGCGACGCTCCAACGGCGGCCGAAGAGGCTGTTGCGCGGGCCGGTGGGTTTTTTTCGATAAGTCGGGCGCGGGGCGCACCCGACGGCGGCCGAGTGCCTCCAGATCGGAGAGCGACCGCGACTTTGCGAGTCATCGTCGGTGAGGTTTCCTCGGCCATGTGTTATTCCGAACAAAGCCAACGGGGACGTTGGCGTTCCCGAGTGGCGCGGCAGCGCCCGGTCTCGGGGAGCGCGCCCGCCCTCGGGTGCACCAACACGCGCCCTCGCGGGTTGATTGGGGAAGAAATGCGGCCGGAGGGGGCGATAAGTTGGGCGCGGGGGCGCGATTCGCGGGGAGCTTAGGAATCGCGGGCGGGCCAGACCACGAGCACGGGGCGTTGACATTTTTGGAGGACTCCGAGTGCGACGGATCCCGCAAGGCGCGCGGCGGCTCCGGGTCTTGTGTGTGTGCCGATGCAGACGAGATCTGCGTTGAAGGACTCCGCGGCCTGGCAGATTGCTTCGGCCACGTGGGCGTTTTCCAAGATGCGAATTTCGGATTTCACCGGGGCCACGCCGGGGGTGTCCGGAATTTGAGCACGCAACTGCTCGGTGCAATCGGCGATGTGCCGGGCGGTATCCTCGCGGGCCGGGTTTTTTTGGTGCAAGACGCCTTCGCTCGGTCCCGAGGGTTTGCAGACATGGGCGATGCACACGGTGCCGTCCTGATCGACGACGGAATAGGCATAGGAGAGCGCGTGGGCGCCATTCGGCTTCAGGTCCGCCGCGACAAGCACACGGCGGCATGGATGCAGACCAGGTGCGGGTTCCAGCGCCTTGGGCACACAAACCACACTCATCGGGGCGTGTCGCAAGACCGCGCTGGAGAACGATCCCCGCGCCAGACGCTTCAGGCCTTGGCGTTGATGCGTTCCGACCACGAGGAGGTTGCTCTGCTTTTTGATCGCAAGGTTCACGATCTGGAGATCGCCTTTTCCCTCGCTGCCGCGCACGAGGATTTCAAAGGGCTCCAACCCGGGAATGGCTGCGGCTTTTTCGCGTAAATCGCGTTCCAGTATCGCCTGGACGGCTGGCTGGTTTTCTCCCGTCTCCCGCGCGTCGCAAAGGCCGAGTCGCTTTTCTTCGCGATAGGGGGAGTTCACATGACCGAGAACAATCTCGCACGGGCCGGCCTCCCGCAATTTGGCCACCCAATGCAGGGCGGCATCCGAGGAGGGTGAGAAATCC
>JBJTGE010000309.1:0-2578 GCA_046093785.1 Spartobacteria bacterium | reverse complement strand
ACTCCCAGCCATACTCATGGAGGGAGTCACCTTGGTCGTCTCGCCGCTGATCGCCCTGATGAAAGACCAAGTCGATGTGCTGCAAAAACGCGGGATTGCCGCAGCGCGCCTGGATTCCACGCTCACTCCCGCCGAAACGGCATCAATCTACGAAGGCCTCTCCACAGGAAAACTCAAACTCCTGTATGTCGCCCCCGAGCGCTTCGTGAGCGAGACTTTCGTTGCCAAGATCAAGCGGGCGAATATCGCCATGCTCGCCATCGACGAGGCCCATTGCATTTCCGAGTGGGGACACAATTTTCGGCCCGAGTATCTCCGCCTCGCCGCTCTGGCGAAAAAATTCCGCATCCCGCGTGTTCTCGCGCTCACGGCCACAGCAACGCCTGCCGTGTCGAGGGAAATCCGCGAAGCCTTCCGCATCGCTAAGGAAGACCATGTGCAGACATCTTTCCACCGACCAAATCTGGGGCTGCACATCACCCCGGTTGCAGCGGACAAGCGCTTGGACCTGCTCATCGACCGGCTGGTCCAAAAGAAACCCTTCCCGGCGATTGTCTATGTGACCCTCCAGCACACGGCTGAAAGCGTGGCGGGAAGCCTGCAACGCGCAGGCATCCGTGCGAGGGCCTACCACGCCGGTCTCGCAAACGATGTGCGCGCCACCGCGCAGGATGATTTCATGCAAGGCCGCTGCGATGTCATTGTGGCGACGATTGCCTTCGGTATGGGAATCGACAAAGCGGATATCCGGTCCGTCTTTCACTTCAACCTCCCGAAGACCCTCGAAAACTACCAACAGGAAATCGGTCGAGCGGGCCGCGACGGCAAAGACTCGCATTGCGAGATGCTCGCCAGCGCCGACGACCTCACCGTCCTCCAAAACTTCATTCTCGGTGACACTCCGGAAGAGCAGGCCCTGCGCCATCTCGTGGACCACCTCCTCCGCCAAGGCGATGAATTCGACATCAGCCGCTACGACATTTCCCGCACCACGGACATCCGCCCTCTCGTCCTGGAAACAGTCATCACCTATCTCGAAAAAGACAAAATCCTCGAACCGGCCGGGCTCTTTTACGCGACCCTGCAAATCGCCTTCCGACATCCCGAGGACCGCGTCATCGCAGGCCACACTGCGGAAAGACAGAGATTCCTGAAAAATCTCTTCGCCGCCGGAAAACGCGGCACGCGCCTCCTCACCATCGAACCGGATGCCGCCGCCGAAAAAATCGGGGAATCCCGCGAACGCATTCTCAAAGCGCTGAGCTATCTGGAAGAGGCGGGGGATATCGAGATCAAGCCCTCCGGCCTGCGCCACAAGTTCCGCCTGCTTGCGGGAGCCAAGGAACGAAATCCCCGCGAGATCGCAACATGGCTCCACGGACTTTTTACATCCCGCGAGAAGCAGGACTTGGCACGCTTGGAGGGCATCGTCGAGTTTGCCGCCGCTCCAGGCTGCTCTGTTCGTCGACTTCTCGCCTACTTCGGTGAAAAAGTGGACTCGGACTGCGGAACCTGCGGTCGCTGCCAAGGCGAAAAGCCATTGCCATTGCCCAAAGGGATGGATGCCGAGATCAGCCACCCGGATGCCGAAGCCATCAAAAACCTCCGCGCCGAGGGCCATGCCGCGTTGCGCGCCAAGCGCCAACTCGCTCGCTTCCTGTGCGGCATTTCAAGTCCCGCTGTGACGCGCGACCGCTTGACCCGCCACGATGCTTTTGGCCGACTGGAATCCGTCCCCTTTTCCAAGGTGCTTGAGTATCTGGAGGTCTGCCTGTAGCTCGCTTGCACCCCGCACGCCGATGCCTCATCGTTAGGCCATGAGCAACCAAAAGCCGCGCGCGGATTTTCAGAAAATTCTCCGCGACATGCCGCACAAGCCCGGCGTGTATGTGATGCGCGACCGCTTGGACCATGTCATTTATGTCGGCAAGGCCCGCGACCTGAGGAAACGCGTGGGCAGCTATTTCATGCCCTCGCGAAAGTTCTCGGCGGATCTCAAAACACGCGCCTTGATCGATAGCGTCTGGAACCTCGAATACCACATCGTCCGCAGCGATGCCGAGGCCGTGCTCTTCGAGGGACGCCTCATCAAAGAGTTTCGCCCAAAATACAACATCAGCTTCCGCGACGACAAACGCTTCCTCCTTGTCCGCGTCCACCTCTCTGAGCCGATGCCACGCTTCGCCCTCACACGACTTCGCAAGGAGGACGGAGCCCGATATTTCGGTCCCTTTGCCAACGCAGGCGCCCTCCGCAGCACGCTGGAGGCCATGCGCAAACGCTTCGGCATCCGCTCCTGTCGCCCGCTCGAACCCGGCGAGGCGGAATACAAACACTGCCTCGACCATGTCATCAAAAACTGCAGCGCTCCCTGCATCGGAAAGATCACCCGCGAGGACTACCTCTCCCGCGTGGAGGCCGCTTGCGAGTTCCTTGAGGGCCAAGGCCGCGAAATGCTCGATCAGGTCGAATCCGAAATGAAGGCCGCCGCCGAGAAGATGGATTTCGAAAAAGCCGCGCAACTCCGCAATCTCCTCGAAGACCTCAAAACAACAACCCGCCCGACCACAAGATTCAC
>JBJTGE010000308.1:0-5870 GCA_046093785.1 Spartobacteria bacterium | reverse complement strand
AGCCAGGCCGCCTTCGATGAGATACAGCGGCCACGAGTTCACCACGCGCACGGGGCCCCATTGCTGGTTTCGGAATTCCCGTTTGTAGTCTCGCGCCTGCTGGTGGAGCGACTCGGCGGAGCGGTGTTCCCCGGCGCTCCAAGAATTCGCGTCCGCAGGCAACTCCCCGAAAAATGCCCGCGCCTTGGCGAGCAGGGCCTTTTCGCCCGGTTCCTGGCCCTCATGGTCGAAGGCCGCCCGTCTCGCGATCCAGCCTCCGAGGGCGGGCAGGCGACCGGCCGCCTCCAACCACTTTTTTAACACCGTCAATCGCGTGAGCGGCGCATTGCCGCGCAAATCGATATCCTGAACGATTTGGCGAATCTTTTCGGAGGTGGAAACGCGCGCGCTCATGTCTCAAAGTTCTTCGCGAAAGGCTCGGTCCGCAGGCTATCAAAGGAGGCGGGAATTAACATGTGACATAATTTCCGTCTCCATACCTCCAATCTTGCTGCCGATCTCAAGCTGTTTCTGATGCTGCAGCATACGCCGACTCCGCCCTCTTCCTCATCTCCGGCTTCCTCAATACCGAGAAAAAAGCTGATTCGTATCACGGAAGGCCCTGTCCACAGAGCAGGGAGCATTTGTTTTCCCAAAATAATCACGAGAGCGGTTTGATTGAGGAAACCGACTCTGGATATCGGTTTCAATACCTGACGACATTTTTGGCTTCTCCCGGTGCGTCCGCCATCAGCCTCACTCTTCCTCCCGCTCGGAACGCAGACGTCCTCGTCGGCATCAGCCCTCACAGCAACTCCGCCAAGGCAAGCACATCAACCGTAATGTCACTCTGCGAGCAATACCGCTCGCGGAATTGATCCGCCGCTGCCCAGCATGACTCCTTGCTGAGAAATGGAGCTTTGAAATGACGCGCTGGCGATGCCATGGGTCAACTGGCTCGAATTTTTTCCACCACTTTGCGCGTCTCCGCTTCAGTGGGCCTTTGGCCTCGCAGGGTTCGAAAAAATGCAGGGAGTTCTTTGACCAGTTCGGCATCGGCCAGTTCGCAGAATGCTCTCAGAGTGATGCGATTTGGTAGTGCAACACTTCTTCGCCGAGGTGGTTGATGACTTTGACGGCGATGCGGCCGGATTTGGGTTTGTCGAACGGGCGGGAGGTGTCGCTGTGGAGGGGGGACCAGGCTTCGGGGTCGATTTCGGCTTTGAGGGCGGTTTTGAGGGAGGTGCAGGGATTGTTTTGGCCGAGGAAGTAGGCGTGGCGGACGAAGAAGCTCTCGCCGTTGTAGTCGGTGTCGAGAAACCAGCAGGCGATGCCTTCGGCATGGGGAGCAGCTTTTTTTGAAACAAAAGAAAACCTCCGCGATGGCGCTAATCGCCGTCGCGATGGGTCGCATCCTGGAAGACTCCCTTTTCCCCTCTTCTACTGAAAAGTCAGGCCCTCTGGGAGTGGGGTTTCGATGTGGGAGCGGAGGCGGGTGAGGAGGCTGTAGAGGCCGAAGAATGTGCGGTTGAGGTAGATGGTGTCGGCGGAGCCTCTTTGTCCTCTCATGCCACGGAGGGTGTTGTTTTTTCTATTTTCTTCTCCGAGGTCGTAGATGGCTTTCATGAAGGCGGGGTCGCCAAAGTCGAAGTGGCCGGCGCGGAAGGGCAGGGCGAGGAGTTCGAGGGATTTTTTGCAGAGGTCGATAAGGTGGGTGCGCTGAGCGGGGCTGTCCGACGGCAGCAGGATGTCCATCGACTCCATTGCGGCGGCGAGGCGCGTGGGGTTTGTTTCGAGCGCGGGATCGAGGAAGGCGAATTGTTTGCTGTGGAAATCCGGGTTGATCGTTTTTGTGCAACCAAAGTCGAGCACGCAGAGGTTGTCGCCCTCGATGAGAAAATTTCCCGGATGCGGGTCGGCGTGGAAACGCCGGAGGGTGTGAATCTGATGGGCGTAAAAATCCCAGAGCGTCTGCCCAACGCGGTTGCGAAGCTCCTGCGAGGCCGGGCCGTCCGCAAAGACATCGAATGGCTCGCCGTCCATCCAATCCATCGTAATCACCCGTCGGCTTGAAAACTCGGGGTGGTATTCCGGGAAGCGGATGTGCGGCAGGTGCGCGCAGGCGGCGGAGAGTTCCATCGCGCTGTGGAGTTCCTTCTCGTAATCGGTTTCCTCCAAGAGACGGGCTTCGACTTCCCTGAAATAGGCGGCGACATCGCGCTCCCGCAGGCCGAGGATTTGAAGGGCGATGGGTTTGACGACGCCGAGGTCGCTGCGGAGGCTTTCGGCCACTCCGGGGTATTGGACTTTCACGGCGAAGGCGCGCCCGCGCAGCGTGGCTCGATGCACTTGGCCGATGGATGCTGCGTGCGCCGCATGCGGTTCGAAGGTGTCGAAAATCTCTCGCGGATCCTTTCCAAATTCCCGCCGAAATGTTCGGACGACGAGCGGGTAGGAAAGCGGAGGGGCGGAATACTGGGCGCGGGCGAATTGCTTGGCGTAGGCGGGCGGCAGGAGGGATTGGTCGATGCTGAGCATCTGCGCGAGCTTGAGCGGACCGCCTTTCAATTCACTGAAGGTGCGGAAGACCTCGCTGGCGTTTTGTTCTTGAAGCGTGTCCGGATCCGCGCGCCCCGAGATGGCTTGGCGTCCGTAGTGTTTGAGGTAATTCATGCCGACCCGCGCCCCGGCTCCGGCGAGGGCGGCCATGCGGTCGAGTCTGTGGCTGCGGATGCTCTCCTGCGTGCTCAAGACATTTTCCCCCAAGCCGAGGGTGCGAGGAAGCGGGCCAGATCGAATGCGGAGTCGATCGCTTGGGTTCGTATGACATCAAAGGCAAAGGCGACCGTCTTTTCGATGAAGGCGTCCGTGCGCTCGAAGTGGTGGCTTTCATCGCGGAGCAGGAAGGAAATAACAGCCCGGAAGTGGATGTATAAAACAGCGGGGTAGAGTGCCTGAAGCGGGCCTCTGTGAGCGATCTCGCCTGTCGATATGCCGTGCGAGATGATGTCCGAGGCGAAGACTTTAAAATGCTCCTCGAAGGCTTTGAGGAAGGGTGGAGAGGCCACGGGCGCAAGGTGGTTGAAGCGGGTGAGCATGAGCGAACGCCAGTCCAGCGAGGACTCGGTGAACGCGAAGAGAAAAGTGAGATAGCGATGCCGGGCTGAAAAATCTTTCCACTCTGCTCCAGCCTCAAGGCGTGCGGTGAGACTGGAAATCCAATCGCCCCAGATCGCGCTCTCCACAGTTTCGAGGGATGCGAATTCTTGAAAAAAATCCCTCTCGGCGAGGTTGAGGGATTTGCAGAAGGCGTGAACGGTCAGCGGCGCTGCGCCGTGCTCGCGGAGGTGGTTCGTGTAGGCTTCGACAATGCGGGTCCGGTTTTCCATAATTCAGTAAAAGGCATACGATGCGAACTGGGAGAGCGATGCAAAGTGGGGCCGGGATTTGGATTCCGAAAAAAAGAGTGGTGGAGCCTAGGGGATTCGAACCCCTGACCTCCTCAATGCCATTGAGGCGCTCTACCAACTGAGCTAAGACCCCGTGAACGGGAAAGGCAGACACTCGTGGAAACCACCGACAAGATCAAGCGGGAATCTTCGCCAGATATGCCGCGCCGATGATGCCGGCGTCGTTCTGCATTTTTGCGGGTTGGATGAGGACATCCGTCTTCGCCGTGAGATAGGGGAGGAACTTATCGGCTTTTTTGCTGATGCCGCCGCCGATGATGAAGAGTTCGGGCGAGAAGAGGGTTTCCAAGGTGGCGAGGTATTCGCTGACGATTTTCGCCCACTTTTTGAAAGACATGTCTTTCTCCTCGCGAACGCGCTCCGAGCAGCGTTTCTCGGCGTCCTTGCCGCGAAGTTGGAGGTGCCCGAGTTCTGCGTTCGGAATCAGCACGCCATCGTGAAAGATGGCCGATCCAATGCCGGTGCCGAAGGTGAGCATGATGACAACGCCGGTCTTTCCGTGCCCCGCGCCGAAGTGCATCTCGGCAATGCCTGCGGCGTCGGCGTCGTTCACGACATTCACGGGACCGCCGAGGTGCCTTTTGAAAAGTTTGGCCGCATCGATCTGGAGCCAGGAGTGGTCGACATTTGCGGCGGAGTGGATGGTGTTGTTTTTGACAATGCCGGGGAAGGTGACGCCTGCAGGCCCCTTGTAGTCGAAGTGGGCTGCGATCTGGCCCACGACTTCGGCCACGGCGTTGGGAAAAGCGGGCTTCGGGGTGGGGATGCGGAATCTCTCGGCGACGAGTTCGCCGGTTGCGATATCGACCGGCGCTCCTTTGATGCCGGTGCCTCCGATATCAATGCCAAGAATGGTCATGGGATTTTTCAGATTTCTGTTCCGACGATTTTGCGAAGGCGCACCATGCCGCGATGGATGCGGGCTTTGACGGTCGAGATGGGTTTGTGAATGCGGTCGGAGATTTCCTGCTGGGACAGGCCGCTGAAATAAAGCATTTCGATGACCTCGCGCTGGTCGGGATTCAGTTTCATCACGGCCGTGCGGACAAGTTCGTTTTTTTCGTTCGCACGCAGGCTCTGGGCCGGTGTGCGGGTGTCAACCGATTCGGGATTTTCAAGACGGACTTCATCCTGGAGGCGCAGGCGGCGTTGGAGTGAACGCAGGCGGTCGATCGCCTTGTTGCGTGTCATCGTTACCACCCATGTCACGGGCTTGCCCCGATCGATGTCATACATGGGGGACTTTTCCCAGAGCATGAAGAGAACCTCCTGGGTGACATCCTCGGCATCGGTGTCGTTGTTGAGAACGCGGTGGGCGGTGGAGTAGATGATGCCGAAGTGGCGACGTTGGAAGAGGGCAAACGCCTCTGTGTCACCTGTGCCCATGCGCTGGATCAGGTCGACATCGCCGGTTTCCGGAGGAAGGTCGTTCACTGGCGGGAAGGTTATGCAGTGGCCTCGGCCATGGCAAACTTTTGTCTGCGGCGTTTTTTTTTGCACGCGAGTCACTGAATGAGACGATAAAGTCAGAGCTTCGTTTCGGGACTGGGGAGTTGCTTGATCATCTGGTCGAAGTCGGATTCGAAAATGCGGTCCTGCAGGATCCGGTATTTTTCAAATTCGCTTTCGGCGTGGGCCTGGGCGATTTCGGCGGTGACTTTTCCGGCATCTTGCAGGACTTCGCGGTCTGTGGCTGCGATGAAGCGGTTGAGGCGGGTTTCCCAGTCTTGCATCGTCATGGGAATTTGTCGCAGGGCCATGTCTTCGGCCAGGTCGAGATAGGCGGAGACAAGGCGTTGGAGTTGGTCCATTTCGCCTTCGGTGAGGTAGTTTTTGGCGACGGCGACATCGAACTTCTGGATTTTGCCCCCGGGGGCGTCTTTCCATGTGGTCAGGCCCATGCGGTTTTTTGCGGCATCTGCGCGGGAGAAGATGAGTTCGGCGGCCGTCTGGCCGTGGATCGCCCAGTGGAGTTTGTTCTGCACGGTGGCGAAGAAGCGTTTCGTGGCGGTGGCGGTGACATCGTAGTCGATCGCGGTGGCGTAGATGTCAGTGATTTTCTGGTAGAATTTGCGCTCGCTGAGCCGGATTTCGCGGATGCGCTGGAGTTGCTCCTCAAAGTATTTTTTGCCGAGGATGGTGCCGTCGTTTTTCAGGCGTTCGTCATCCATCGCAAAGCCTTTGATTGTAAATCGCTCGATGATGCCGGTGGCCCACTTGCGGAATTGCACGGCGCGTTCGGAATTCACTTTGTAACCGACGGCGATGATGGCGGAGAGGTTGTAGTGGAGGGTGTCGTAACTTTTGCCGTCGGCGGCAGTTATCCGAAAAATTTGGATAACTGAATTCTCCTGGAGTTCACGGTCTGCGAAGATTTTTTTGAGGTGGTAGTTGATTGTCCGGACATCCACATCGTAGAGC
>JBJTGE010000307.1:0-8271 GCA_046093785.1 Spartobacteria bacterium | reverse complement strand
CCCAACATTTCAAAATACAAATTACAAAAGCTTAGGACTTCTCATTCAAAATTATTCAGCTGTGTATTTTACAAAAAACAATTTTTTTGGACGATCGTTCAAAAAAATTGTTTCTTGAGGAAGGGGGATGAGGAATTGAATTGGGGACCCGGCGAAACATCCCAAAATGCGCTAAAGGTAGCGGCATTCGAGGTTGATACCTTCCCGCATGGTTTTTCACGCATGCTTGTTACTTCTGCAAACGCACCATCGTGTCTTTGTAAACCTTTCGTCCGATACTTTCGCCAAGGACAGTCAACTTCGTGACATCTTCCAGTGCAGCAAACTCCAACAACCCCTCCGCAAATTCAATGGCATCCGCAGCATTGGAAAATCCCCAGTGAATATCCCAGAAACCAACACACTCTGTCGACTCATAAGGGGCTATTTTTGCCTTTTCGAGTAGACGCTCAGCGAGATCTGGAGGGTTTGATGGGCTTCTGTGCCAAATAATAACATCGTAAGCGGGTAAGGTCATATAATTGATGGGATTTATTAGTTTTTTTATAAAACTCTAAAAACTCTATTGTAAATGGTTAGTTAAAGAAGTCGGCTATTTCACCCGCCCTTGCGGCAGTTCTCGAACATTTCGGCTGGCGTGGGGTGGTCGAGCTGCCAGACCATCTTGATCGGGCGCTCGCTTTCGAGGCTCACATAACTGGCTTGGCCGAGATAGGTGGAGGGAAGAGCAAAACCGTTCTGCGGCTCGTTCGCATGAACCTCGAAGTCGTGCGGGCGGTTTGGGAAGTAGTGCTGGATGGAATCAACGAGGCGTTTCTCAGGATTCAGCCAGACAGCTTCGGGCACGATGAGTGCGGCGAGGACGAAGACCGGTTGGTAAGGGTCGGATAGATTGGTTCAGGTGTTTCCTGATTCATCGAGGTAAATGAGGTGCATGGCTGCCGCCGATTCAATCAGGGATTTTAAATATTTAAAAAATTCTTCAGCATCTGCTTCCCGTGTTGGGTGAGGATGGATTCGGGGTGGAATTGGACGCCGTAGACGGGGAGGGTGCGGTGGGCGAGGCCCATGATTTCGCCTGCGGCGGTTTCGGCGGTGATTTTGAGGCAGGGGGGGAGGGTTTCGCGTTTAACGATGAGGGAGTGGTAGCGGGTGGCTTCGAAGGGGCTGGGGAGGCCGGTGAAGACATTCTCGCCGGTGTGGAGGATGGGCGAGGTTTTGCCGTGCATGAGGCGCGGGGCGCGGATGACTTCGCCGCCGAAGACTTGGCCGATGCTCTGGTGGCCGAGACAGACTCCGAGGATGGGAATTTTTCCGCTGAATTCGCGGATGGTGTCGCAACTGATGCCGGCCTCGGTGGGTGAGCAGGGGCCGGGAGAGACGACGATTTTCTCGGGTGCGAGTTTGGCGATGTCGGCGGTGGTGATTTCGTCGTTGCGCTTCACGAGCAAGTCGGCCCCGAGTTCGCCGAAATACTGGACGAGGTTGTAGGTGAAGGAATCGTAGTTATCGATGACGAGTATCATGGGAATTGACCACAGAGGACACAGAGAGCACAGAGGTAAAACAGGTAATAAAGAGAAGCTTTTTGATTTTTAAAATCCCCTCCGTGTTCTCCGTGTCCTCTGTGGTTAATAATCATTTTGATTTTCTGGCCCGGTCGATGGCGCGCATGCCGGCCATGGCTTTGTTGAGGGTCTCTTGGTATTCGCCTTCGGGCGTGGAGTCGGCGACGACGCCGCCGCCGGATTGGACGTAGGCTTTGCCGTCCTTGAGCAGGACGGTGCGGAGGGCGATGCAGGAGTCGTGGTTGCCGTCGAAGCCGAAGTAGCCGACGGCGCCGGAGTAGGAGCAGCGTTTGCTTTTTTCGAGTTCGTTGAGGATTTGCATGGCGCGGACTTTGGGGGCGCCGGAGACGGTTCCTGCGGGGAATGTCGCGCGCATGACATCGAAAGCGCTGCGGCCACCGGCGAGTTGGCCGGAGACATGCGAGACGATGTGCATGACATGGCTATAGCGCTCGATGGTCATGAAGTCGGTGACTTTCACGGAGCCGTATTCCGCGATGCGGCCGACATCGTTGCGGGCGAGGTCGACGAGCATGAGGTGCTCGGCGCATTCCTTGGGGTCGGCCATGAGATCGTCTGCGTTGGCATTGTCCTCTTCAACCGTCGCACCACGGCGGCGGGTGCCGGCGATGGGGCGAATCTCGACGAGGTCGCCGGTGAGGCGCACATGGACTTCGGGCGAACTGCCCACGAGGGAATATCCACCGGGACAGCGCAGGCAGAACATATAAGGCGAGGGATTCACAAAACGCAGGGCGCGGTAGAGGTCGAGGGCGTCGTCGTGGAATTCGGTTTCGAAACGCTGCGCGAGGACGATCTGGAAGATATCACCCGAGCGGATGTATTCGTGCGCGCGGTGGACCATGGCGTGGTATTCCTCGCGGGTCGTGTTCGAAGTGGATGGCGCGGCGGCTGGAGTGGATTCTGTGAAGATCGGCTCGAAGGCGATGGGCTTCGAGAGCGACTCCAGAATGCCGCGAATCCGCTCGCAGGCGGCTTCGTAGGCGGCCTCGGGATTTTCTTTTTCGGGAAAAGCATTCGCGACAATCCGAATCCGGCGTTGTCGGTGGTCGAAAGCGACGACGACTTCCGTGACCATGAAAAACATGTCGGGAATTCCGAGTTCGTCCTTCGGCGCGGGTGGTATGGTGGGCTCGAACCAGCGGATGCAATCGTAGCTCAGGTAGCCGACTGCGCCGCCATGGAAGAGGGGAAGTGCGGGGTCGAAGTCTGTGCGGTAGGGGGCCATCCACTTCTCGAGCTCATCGAGTGGATCGCGGTCGGCTTCGAAGGTGCGGGAGGTGCCGTTTTCCGTGAGCGTGAGGCTTTTTCCCCGTGCGGTGAAGGTCGCTCGCGCCCCAAAGCCCAGAAAGGAAAAGCGGCCTGTCTGGTCTTTTTGCTCGGCGGACTCGAGGAGAAAGGATGGGGCCTCGCCGCACAATTTGGCGAAGGCGGAGACCGGCGTGTCCCCATCTGCCACGATTTCACACATGACAGGAACCACGCGGTCGGTGGCCGCTTTTTCAAGAAAAGCGGAACGCGACGGGGTGACCGGCATCATGTGAACGAAACTTTCGGCGCCTCGCGCTCGGCGGGATTTTCGACTTGGAACAATTCGGCGGCGGCGAAGTTGAAGAGTCCGGCGATGATGTTTGTGGGAAAAAGTTCACGCTTCGTATTGTAGGCCATCACAGAGTCGTTGTAGGCCTGCCGCGCGAAGGCGACCTTGTTTTCGGTGCTGGTCAGCTCCTCGGTGAGTTGGAGCATGTTTTGGTTCGCTTTGAGGTCCGGGTAGGCCTCGGCGACGGCCATGAGGCGGCCGAGCGCACCGGTGAGCCCCGCCTCGGCTCCAGCGAGTTCGCGCATGGCTTGCGGATCGCCGGGGTTCGCGGCGGCGCGGCCCGTGGCCGTCTGGGCGATGTTGCGGGCCTGGGTGACGGCTTCGAGTGTTTTGCTTTCGTGTTGGAGGTAGCCCTTGGCGGTTTCGACGAGATTGGGGATGAGATCGTGGCGGCGTTTGAGTTGCACATCGATCTGCGAGAAGGCGTTTTTGAAGCGGTTTCGCAGCGTCACGAGCTGGTTGTATTGGCCCACGACGAAGAGCAGAAAAATCCCCGCCAGCACGGCCAGAACGACGATAAAAATCACGATTGCACCCATGGCCCCGCACTTTGCCGCTCCCGCACTGGCTTCGCAACAGGAAAAAGCCAGTGCGACTTCCCGCTTGTGAGGCGGCGGGTCTGGTTCTAACTTTCACATCGAAATGATTGCGCAACGCAGTCCAGACGATCACGGCCCCCTCACCTGGCTGGGAAACTTTCCCGTCTATGTGAGCACCGCCGTTGCGGGATTGCACGGAGTGGCTCTCATTTTCACCGCGCTGGCGATGGCGGCGGGGTCCGAGGCCTTGTTGCAATCGCTCATGTTTTCGAGTGATGCCGTGGTGCGCGATGGCAGGATTTGGCAACTGGCGACCTACGCCTTCGTCCACACGCCGCCCTACTGGGTGTTTTTATTCGAGCTTTACCTGCTGGTCGTCTTTGGCCGGGAGATCGAGACCTACCTTGGGCGGGCGGTTTTCATCAAACTCTATCTGCTGCTCTTGCTGGCACCGGTGGTTTTCTTGGCTCTCTGTGACTTTGCGGGATGGCGCACCATTTACGCAGGCTCGAGTGCGTTGCATTTCGGTGTCTTTGTGGCATTCGCCCTGATCTATCCCACAGCGGAAATTCTTTTCAGCATCCAGGCGCGGTGGATCGCTCTCGCGCTTCTGGCGATCAATTCGCTGCAGTGTCTGGCCCTTTCCAACTACGAGGCCCTTGCCGTTCTGGCCGTCGATTGTTTTGCCGCCTGTCTCTACATTGGCTTCGTGCAGGGTCGCTTTGAACTCCGCCTTCCGGAGCGGAAACAAAGAAAACAGCCCTCATCAAGGCCAGCGGCTCCCCGCAACCCGGAGCCGGTCGTCGAGAATGCGATCGATGCGATTGATCCGATCCTCGAAAAAATCTCCCGCAATGGCATCGGCAGCCTCACGCCGCGCGAACGCGATCGCCTCGAGAAGGCGCGCGCTCAACTGATCGCCAAGGACGGGGGATCGTAAAAAATGACCGAATCCGAAAATCCACAGCCCTCGCGCCAAACCAACCCGAACCTCAAGGACCCTTGCTATGTCAATGCGCTCTCCCATTTTTACCGGGGAGAACTTGGCCGCATTATGATCTGGCGGCAGAGGCTGGATGTCACCACCACCTGGGCCATCACCACCAGCACGACGATCATTGGCTTCGCTTTCTCGATCCGCGATGTCCCGCACATCATTTTCTTTTTCAATCTCGCCCTGGTCTGGATCATGCTCTGGATCGAGGCGCGGCGCTACCGATTCTACGATGCGTTTCGCGGACGCGTTCGCATGCTGGAAGCGCATTTCCTCGTGCCGATGATTTCGCAAAGCCCAAAAATCCTGGACGGCGAGTGGCGGCGTCTCGTCTGCGAGGATCTCATCCTGCCTTCCTTCAAAATCAGCAAACTCGAAGCCGTCGCGCGGCGTCTGAAGCGGAACTATGCGTTCATCTTTGGATTTGTGATGCTGGCCTGGACGCTGAAGATTTTCATTCACACGAAGGAACCGATCCGCTCGTTCGCCGACTTCTACCATGCCATGGCCGTGCACCAGTTGCCGTCCTGGTTGGCCTTCGGGGTTTACAGCGGAACGATCCTTGTGATTTCGCTTTTGATGATTGTCATGCTCCGGTCGAGCAGCGAAGAGGTGAACGAATTCGGCAACTCGAACAGCTCGCTATGGAAAATTTAGACGGCATCGCCCGCCTGCAGGAAATCGTCATTCGCCTCCGCGCGCCCGACGGCTGTCCGTGGGACCGCGAGCAAACGCACCAGTCGCTGCGTCCGATGCTCATCGAGGAATGCTACGAGGTCATCGACGCCATCGAGCGCTCGGACGATGCCAACCTGCGCGAGGAACTTGGCGACCTGCTCCTGCACATCGTCATGCACGCGCAAATGGGCTCGGAGAGAGGGGCCTTCTCGCTCGAGGAAGTCGCCGCAACGGTCTGTGAAAAAATGATCCGCCGCCACCCGCATGTCTTCG
This sequence comes from Spartobacteria bacterium, assembly GCA_046093785.1. Taxonomy (GTDB): domain Bacteria; phylum Verrucomicrobiota; class Verrucomicrobiia; order Chthoniobacterales; family Terrimicrobiaceae; genus UBA967. The sequence continues at coordinate 2,598 of JBJTGE010000307.1, read as the reverse complement.
GCGACAAACTGATGGCGGATTCTGATGCAGTTCTTCGCCAGTGGGAGCAAATCAAGCGCACTGAAAAAGGCGGCGCATCAGGCGTGCTCGACAATATCGCGAGTGCGCTGCCGGCCTTGCTCAAGGCCCAGACCGTTCAAAAAAAAGCCGCACGTGTGGGATTCGACTGGCCGGATGTCGAGCCGGTTTTCGGAAAGTTTGCCGAGGAGGTCGGCGAAATCCGCGAGGCCATGGCGGCGGCCGATGCGGCATCACTCGAAGCCGAGGTCGGCGACCTGCTTTTCACCGCTGTGAATCTCGCCCGCAAGCTGGGAGTCGATGCCGAGACGGCCCTCGCAGGCTCCACGAACCGCTTCGTGTCACGCTTCCAAGCAATCGAGCGCGAACTCGAATCCAATGGCCGCAAGGTCGAGGACACGCCGCTCGAGGAACTCGACCGCATCTGGGAAAAAGTGAAGTCCGCATGAGTTTCGCCGTCGTTCAACCCGGCGCGCGCTCGCGCGAGTGTTCCCTCGCAAACGGCCCGGGAGCGCCGGATGATGCCGGTCCGCCGCCGGAGGGCGTTCATGCCTACGCCGCCTGCCTTGGCGGCGGCTTCCACCGCAGCCTGCGAACGCTTCCCGAGCATGCCGATGATGTCCTCCTCATCCTCGACAAAAAAAACCTCCGCAAATCTTTGGCCACGCTGAAAGTCCTGCGCAAACGAGGCGCGCGCGTGCGGGTTGCCTGCCGTGAAACCCGCGCCTCCGACTTCGCCGCGCTCCTCGCGGATGTGACGCGATTCGATCTCTTCCGCGAAATCTGCCGGTCCGCCGATGGAGCCATCGCCACCACTCCCGAGAGCGTGAGCTTCTATCAAAGCGCCGGCGCGGTGGAGGCGCCCTTCATTCCCCCTCCCTGCCCGGTGGATCACCCTGCGTGGGATTTCAGCCAACCCGCAGGCAAGCGGCGCGGTCTTTTCATCGGGACAAATTCCTTTCTCTCCGGCGGCGCGAACCACATGGCGGCCCTGATGGCAGCCGACGGGCTCTCCCGCGAGCTGGAATGCCCGCTGGCGGTGGTCAACACCGAGGGACGCCGGGGCGGGATGATTTTAAAAAGCCTGCGAAAAAACAACCCGCTCTTCTTCATTGTCGAGGCGCCCGTGCCATACGCCGATCTGCTGCGTGTCATGTCGCTGCACCGCATCGTATGGCAGTTGGATGGTGACGAAGGCCCCGGCGCGAGCGCATCCGCCGCATTGCTCTGCCGCATCCCCTGCGTGGGCGGAAATGGCGCTGTCGAGCGCATCGCTTTTCCCGGCATCAGTTCGCCTGCGTCGCGTGAGGAATTGTTGGAGTCCGCGCGCCTCCTGCTCACCAATGACAAAGCCTGGCAAGAGGAGGTCGAAGCCTCGCAGCACCGGGCGTCCGAGTTTCTTTCGTTCCGGAAAACCGCATTGCGCCTCCAGTCCAAGCAACCATGACCGGCATCTCCGCATTCATCGTTTGTAAAAATGAGTCCGCCGCCATCGAGCGTTGTCTCGCGAGCCTCTCTTGGTGCGACGAAATCGTGGTCGTGGACTCGGGGTCCACCGACTCCACTTTGGAAATCTGCGCAAGGCAAAACTGCCGGATCTCGCACAGGGAGTGGACCGGCTATGTGGAGCAAAAATCCCACGCTCTTTCGCTTTGCACGCAGCGGTGGATTCTCAATCTGGATGCCGACGAGGAGGTCTCGCCCGAATTGAGGGAGGAAATCCGCGCCATGCTCGAGCGCGATGCCGCCGGCGGGGTGAGGGAGGAGGGCTTCGAGCTTCTGCGTGTTGTTTTTTATCTTGGCCGCTGGTGGCGCAAGGGCGGCTGGCATCCCGAGCGGCGACTGCGTCTCGCGCGGCGCGAACGGGTCACATGGCATGGGGAGGAGCCTCACGAACACGCCCGCGTGCAGGGTGCCGTTGGCCGCCTGCGCGGCGAGTTGCGCCACTACACCTACCGCGATATCGCCGACCATGTGGCCCGCCTGAACGCCCACTCCTCGGCGGCCGCCCTCGCGCTTTTCAAAAAGGGCAAGCGCGCCGGATTGGTCGATCTTTTCGTGAAACCCAAGGCGCGTTTTTGGAAATTTTACCTCCTCCGCAAAGGCTATCGCGAGGGCCTGCCCGGCCTGCTCGTCGGAGTCATGGAGGCGTTCTATGTCTTTTTGAAATATTTCAAGCTCCTGGAGCTGGGACGCACCCGGTAGGCACGCGGCGCGGCGGGCCAACACCCCAATGTTCGCGCGGCATTTCCGCGCGATGGGTTGGGCATTCCACGCCGGTCTTCCAAGGAAGAACAGAACCTCCGGCAGACGATTCTGCCGGGGGTTCTGTTTGAAGGAACTCTGGGGCGATGCCCCCATTGTTGGCACGCAGTCGCGCCCTTAATTGTGCGGGAGATTTATGACCAAAGCACCGCCAGCCACGCACCGCATCTCCGTCGAGGTTCCGAGGGATATGCCTCTGCCTCCGCCAGTGGAGCCGGAGGTGTCCTACAAAAGGCTTTTCGAGACATCGCAGGATGGAATTTTTGTTTTGGATTTCCACACGCACCGGATTGTGGAGGTCAACCCCGCCATGTG
>JBJTGE010000306.1:0-2732 GCA_046093785.1 Spartobacteria bacterium | reverse complement strand
GACCTCCCCAACCAAGAACCCGCCGCTGAAAGCTCCACAGTCCCCGAAGAAGCACAAGGCGCCGCCAGAGTGGAAAATGCCACGCCCGCTCAAGGATCCGAAGACTCCTCCGTGGGCTACGGGACCATCCGCGCATTCCCTCAACAAGCCATGCTCGAGATGCCTCAGGCTCCGGCAATCGGCCGAATCCCACCCGTTCGTCCCTCGCCTACTCCGATCCCCACCCCGCCGCCTATACGGAGCCCGCAGTGAGATTTCGGGCTATTCGAGACCACTCGCGCATGTGCGGTGGTCTCCCCATGGCATCCCAGCATGCAGAAGTCGATTTTTCTGGCCACATGAAAACATATTATTCCTCGTCCTCCCGGAACGAGGAAGGGTCGGGCATGGCGAAATGGCGTGGACTGAACCGCGCCGCGATAGCCATCCTCGTCGGCGTTTGTTTTTGGACACCTCGTGTATCCCATTCCGCAATTGTGAATTACTTGGGCTCAGGCGACCTTGATGACAAAAAAAGCTGGAGCACGCAAAATGTCCCAACCTCCATTGATTCAGCGATTTTTAATATTGGTAATAGCACCATCCGAAGCACCGGCTCACTCGATTTCGGCAACTTTATTTGGAACAACAACACCAGCGCAAATATCTCGCTGAAAGCGACCGGCATTACCCGCTATCTCACGCTTTCAGGTGTAGGAGGTTCCGGTGCCACCACGGCAGGCGGCTCAACGGGCGATCTCCTGCTCATGGGCAACAACGCCAACACGAACACACTCAAATTCGAGACGATCCCAGGCAATGGAGAGCTGCAGATCAGGCTGGCGGCGGATGGAAACATCAATGTCCTCAAACAAGGCGCCACGCTCGACATCTCGACAGTCATCACAGGCGCCCAATCCTTTACCAAGACGGGAAGCGGCAAGCTGATCTTGGGAGCTGCAAATACCTACACCGGAGCCACCACGATCAACGCCGGCACACTGAGCATTGCGGCAATCACCAACGCCGGAGTCGCCGGCGCTCTCGGCAACTCGACCAACACCGCCAGCAACCTCGTCCTCGGCGGCGGCACCTTGGAATACACCGGTTCCACAAACGGCACCACCAATCGCAACTTCACACTCACCGCAGGAACCATAAGCGGCATCAGTGTCACCAACTCCACAGTATCCGTTTTCATTTCAGGAACATCGACCGCGACCACCGGAGATCTCAACAAATCAGGCCAAGGCACGCTCATCCTCGCTGGCAACAACACCTACACCGGCACCACCACGATCAGCGCCGGCACACTCGAAATCGCCTCCGCAGGCCGCCTCGGCGGCGGCAGTTACTCCGGAAATATCGCCAACAGCGCCACATTCGTTTACTCCGGTGCAAACAACCAAACCCTGTCGGGCGTCATCTCCGGCACCGGAGCCCTCACTCAAAACGGCTCCGGCACACTCAAACTCACCGGAAACAACACCTACCAAGGCAAAACCACCATCCAGAGCGGCACGCTCGAAGCCGCCTCAAGTGGCGCCCTCGGTGCCACAAGTTCCATCGATATGAAAGGCGGATCCCTGCTCGTCACAGCATCCAATACCATCAACGACCAGGCCAACATCGTCATGGGCCATGCCAAACTCGAAATGAGAGGAGAAAACATCACAGAACGCGTCGGAGCCCTCACGCTGACAGCAAATTCCGTGATCGATGTCCGCGAACTCCAAGGCACAAACAATTCCTTGTATTTCGCTTCCAGCTACCTGCAACAAGGCTGGGCCACAAACACCAGCCTCTCGATCTGGAACTGGGACTTCAGCGGCACAAACCACATCTACTTCGGCTCCAACGCAAACGGCCTCAGCGAAACCCAGCTCAAACAAATCTCCTTCTACAGCGACTTCGGAAACAGCTTCATCGGCAACGCCTTCATATCCAACACCGGAGAAATCATAACCATCCCGGAAACTCAAACCATCCTCGCCGCCATGCTAATCCTCTTGGGAAGCATAGCCCATTTCATGATAAAAAGAGACATCAGCGGGTGAATCCAACCTCTTCACAACGCAAATTGTAGCGGCTGTCTATGACTGCCGATGGAAAAAACCACTCATACCAAAGTCTCCAGATTTTCAGATGACTTCGCTTGGTCCCGGGGAGCGCGCCCGCCTCGGGTGCAACGCCACGCGCCCTCGCGAGGCAGTTGGAAAAATCCGGCCAGAGGCCGCTCGAAGTTCTTCATGTCGGGCGCGTAGGTTGCTGAAAAGTGTAACGAAACCTCTGGAAAGGGCAACTCGCTGGCATAGGAACGCCAGCTCCTCGGCCCGACGCTCATCCCAAGCGCTGATTATTAGAGGAACCACGAAGTCAGCAAATAAAGACGAATAAAACTATCAAAAAAATCTCCTGTGAAGCCCCTCCCCATTCGTTTACTCGTGCGACTCCTGGTTGAAGATCCTTAGATTACATCCACAATAAACTTTCCATCAATGATTTTTAGCAAAATGAAATAAAATGATCACTGACCCCCAGTTTATTTGCATATGCTCAGCAACTCATCCTTGTGCATTTCAGCCTTACACCAATAGCTGTATGCTTTTTAATCTTTGGACATTGGCGCGGTAGCGCATGGTCTCGGGGAGCGCGCCCGCCCTCGGGTGCCGTCGGGTGCGCCCCGCGCCCGACATGGAGATTTTCAAGCGGCCCCTGGCCTGATTTTAACTCGCCCCGCAAGGGCGTGTGGC
>JBJTGE010000305.1:0-2362 GCA_046093785.1 Spartobacteria bacterium | reverse complement strand
GCGCTGAAAACCGAATTTGCGCGAATTTGAGTTCAGCCTTTCACTGATCGCCGGTAAGCCAACGGCGAGCAGCCGAGTAAACTGGGGGTCAGTGTTCATTTTCTTTCATTTTTCCAAAAATCGTTGATGCAAAGTTTATTGCGGATTGAATCTAAGGATTCTCAGCCACGATTCGCAGGAGTTTCCACGAATGGAGAGAGGATTCGCAGGAGATTTTTGATGTCGGGTTTTTTCATGTTTATTTGCTGACTTCGTGCATTCGCTCATCGACTGGATCGACTGCCGCTGAGGTCCCGGGGAGCGCGTCCGCCTCGGGCCTCCGGCTTGTAGCCTACGCCTCGGAAAGCGCACCAACACGCACCTCGCGGTTTGGATCGCATAAAATGCGGCCGCAGGCCGGTGGACTGTTTCGACAAGTCGGGCGCGAGGCGCGCCCGAGGGCGAGCGCGCTTCCCGGGACCAGCTAGGCTACGAGCCGGAGGCCGTGTCGTCCCAAATTTCAGCCGCCCTCTGGCTCGTAGACCTACGGGTCGGAGAGAGGCGGCGTCTTCCAGCGTCCATCGGTGGTAGAAAAAATCCCACCCGTCCTCGGCAGTCACAGACAGCCTCTACAGTCCCGCGCGGCAGCGCGTCCTGCCCACAAAAAATGATTTTGCTGTCCATGATTTCACCAATTTTTCTCCTCCTTCCTCGACGCATCTTTTGGGAAAATGAAAGAAAATGAACCCTATTTTTCCGAAGTTGAAATGCAAACGAAGAGGTTTTGACCACAGATTGCACAGAGTGCGCAGATTAAGAAAAATTTCAAAAGATGCACCTCTGCGCGAGCCATCTTCTTCTTCCGTTTAGAATTTAGAATTTAAGATTTAGGAAACCAGTGGTTGATATGATCCAAATGACATGTCGACTTCGGATTTCGGGTTCAACGATGTGCCTGCCGAAAGGCGGTCGGGGTTTTTCCTCCGCCGAATTTTTCAAATGCCGCATAGAATGGCGCGACCGAGCCGAACCCGCTTTCGAGCGCGATGTCGGTGATTTTTTGATTGGTGGTTATCAGCAGACGCTGGGCGTGGCTGACGCGCAAGCGGACAACATATTCCCAAACGGACATCGCGGAGTGCGATTGGAAGAGTCTCATCATGTAGCGATGGTTCAGGCTGACGGCATCGGCAATTTCCCTGATGGTGACACTTTCAAGATAGTGCGTGTTGATGTGATGTGTGATGGCTTCCATCCTTGCTTCACCAGCCGTGCTACTGCCCTGCGATCGGATGCGGTGCCTGCGCGGCATATCGAGAGCCAAGCGATGCAGACAGGCCTGAAATTCCAGTAACAGGACTTTTCGGCGATCAGCATTTCCACTTTCAAAATCCACAACCCAGCGCCGTAGTCTCGTAGATTCCTCCGGCGCGCATTCCCCCAAGAGAAAATCACCGGACAGCAGTTGTTGCGTGAGTGGCTTGGGGATTTCCCATTGCAGTATCCATGGCAGGGGAAGGGTGATCCAGATTCCCTCGCAACCGCTGGCTGGGGAAAGAAGTTGATGGGGAATGCCACCCCAGAACAGCGCAATTTTACCTGCAGGGACCTCGACAATGCGGCCGGCTTGAAGATAGCGGAGCGGGCCGCCACGCATCGGGATATTGATCTCCACATCAGCATGGGTGTGGGCGCGTCCCATAACAGAGAGGTTCCGCATCCACCAGACACGCCATCCGATCGATGTTTCGTGAGTCGTTTGGATCGCTGACATTGAAAGTTACTATTCAAGAGAAACTCTGGCTTATGCAAGATGTAATATGCCCTAACAAAAGACATGATCGCATCGATGAAATCACCAACCAAAGTCAGCAGCGCCGCTCCCGTTCTCACCATTGTCGGAGCCGGTTCACTCAACTGGGGCCGCCACATCGTGGTGGACATGATGCTCAATCCCGATCTTGCGGGCGCGGAGATCCGCCTTGTGGACCTGAACGAGCAACGCCTCGCCATGGTGCTCGAGTGGTGTGAATTCGCCAGGCGCAGGCTCGGCTACGATCACAAGATTTCGGCCCACACGGATTTGAAGGAGGGCTTGCGCGGAGCCACGGCGTGCCTGACCGCGATCTCGGTGGGAGGCGACCGCCTCTGGCGCTACGACTCTACGCATCCCCAACTTGACGGTATCTTCCAGGCCGTCGGAGACACAACCGGTCCCGGCGGCGCGGTGCGGGCCTTGCGTCATGCCCCGGTGATGTGCGGCATCGCACAGACACTCGCGGAGGTTGGCGCGCCGAACGCGCTGCTGCTTCAACTCACCAATCCCCTCAACGCCCTGACGGCGTGCATTGACCACATTCCCGGCATCCGGGTCTATGGATTC
>JBJTGE010000304.1:0-2645 GCA_046093785.1 Spartobacteria bacterium | reverse complement strand
TTATCGGGGCCTATGCGTCGGAGTTCGCCCGCTTTCACCAGCTTGGCGCTTGCGCGTTCGATAGTTCTCACTGATTTGCCCATAAGCGCAGCAAGTTCCGCCAAACTCAGGTCTGGCTTTTCTTTCAGCAACCCACGGGCGGGGCGCGGTTGGAGAAGAACCAATCATGGATTTCTCAGATGGGCACAACCGAGCGCTTGGGCGTGCGCGAGGAAGACTGCATGCTTGCAACCCGAAGGGCGAGGGGGCTGGAGTGAGCGAGTCAAATGATCCCATCAAGCTGGGATTGGCAGAAAAAAGCAAAAATCTTGCAAGCCTGATTGCAGAGTTTTTGTTTTACCCTGCCCCATTCGCGCAGCGAATGCACTCGTGCCCATTTCTTCATATCCGTGTTCATCCGGGTAATCAGTGGTTCTATATTATTCTTTCCTGTAGTATGATGTGACTTGTTAGTTAGGAGTGAATCTGATTGCGTCTTTTCCATCACCCAAAAGTCAAAATTGACATTCTGCATACTTTATGTATTTTTTGAGTATGCAAGCTACTTTGTCCCAATTGCACCGCGAGACCCGCCGCATCATCCGCCCCGTGATCCATGGTGGTGAAGAGGTTGTGCTCACTGATTTCGGAAAACCGGTCGCCCGGATCGTGCCCTTCATGCCGACTGTGACGGTCAGCCCTTCGCAGGCCAGGGCAAGCGGGACATTGGATGACGACCATATCTTGGCGGCCATCATCGAAGCCCGTGAAGACGAATCGGAACGCCTCGTTGCCCCGTGAAGTATTACGACACATCCGCTCTTCTGCGTGCATGGAAAGAAGGCTGGATGCCGCTGGAGGGCATGACCCGTTCGCATACGGTTGCCGAGTGGATTTCCATTCAGACAGGTCGCGGTTTGGTTTACCGAAGTCCAGACGGTCAATTGGCGAAACGAAACCTCTCCCCCTCCGATGCCGCTCGCGAAGCGCAGCGAGTATTCTCAAAACTGGTCTTTCGGGATTTATCAGGCCAGCAAACCTTGGAAGCCGCCGCATTGGCTGCTACGCGGGAGGGCATTCGAGGAAGTAATTTCCATGACTTCCTGCATGCGTGCACGGCCGAAGCTTTTGGAGCCACAAGCATCGTGACTTTGAATCTGGCTGATTTTCGCAAGATGACGAACTTGCAATTGGAACACCCTGTGCAACCCTGAGCAGCCTTCGTTTTTCTGCCACAGCATCATAATCACAAGATGTTCCGCCGTTTGCATCTTTTTATCGACGCCAATCTTTCCCGACGTCGCCGGCCTCCCCGTTTGGAAAGGCAAAAATGCCCAGCACGCCTGAAACCAAGCCTGCCCGGCCGTAAAGCTCTCAGGAGCGCCAACGTCCCCGTTGGCCCCCTGCCGAGGAAGACCTCAGCGCTCCCGGCATTGTAGCGGCTGTCTACGACTGCCGACACTGGTAGGGCGATTCCTCCTAAAGCGCAGAAGTTCAGCAAAATCATGGACAGCAAAATCATTGTTTGGAAGAGGGCTGCATCGCCCGCGCCATCAAGCGCCTGCGCCTGGGGGCGGCGCTTTACAATCTGTAGCCGGCCGCCTCGGAGTCGCGGGCGAACATTTTCACAGTATCTAGTGCGTATTCATCCAGATCTTTGCCGAGGAGAGGGATTTTGGCGATGAGGTCGTTGGTCATGGTGATGATGTGGCATCCCATGGCGTCGGCTTGGATGAGGTTGAAAAGCTCGCGCGGGCTGGCCCAGAGGAGTTCCACATTCGGGGCGGATTTTAAAAGCTCGAGGCATTCTTGCATCAGCGGCACGGGGTCGCGGCCGCTGTCGGCTACGCGTCCGGCGAAGATCGAGGCGATGGCGGGCGGGCCTCCTGCAAGAGCGGGGAGCATGCGGGCGACATGCGCGGGGGTGGTCATGGCGGTGACATTCAGCTTTACGCCAGATTGAGCGAGGCGGGCGGCCATTTCGTGGGTGGATTCGCCATGCGTGTTCGTGGACGGGATTTTGACAAACACATTGTCGGCCCAGGAGGCGATTTTGAGGGCCTGGCGTTCCATCTCGCGGAGTTCGTCGCTGAAAACCTCGAAGGAAATCGGCAGCGTGGTGACCACTTGCAATGCCTCGCGTGCGAAGGCTTCGTAGTCGCTGATACCTGCCTTGCGCATGAGGGTGGGATTTGTGGTGAAGCCGGAGATGAGCGGGTTGCGGCTCATTTCGAGAATGCCGGGGAGGCTCGCGCCGTCGGCGAAAATTTTGATTCGGAGAGAAGATGTCATTTCGTGGTTTCCCATTTGGCACCGCTTTTTTGAATGAGTGGATGTGAGACGAGGAGATGCCAGACGACGGCCTGATAAGCCTCGGTGAGGGGAGTCACGAGGGCAGAATCAACAGTTGGCACAATGGCGCAGGCGTCGGCATTCGCTGCCGTGAAGCCGCCATCGCGTCCCACGACACCGAGCACGGTGGCGCCAACAGACTTTGCAGCACGCACCGCATTGACCAGATTGGCGGAAATGTTTTTCTCCTCGCTGCCGCCTCCGACTGAAAAAACAAACACAGCGTCTCGAGCGCAAAGTTCGCTGCATTTGAGGCTCTCGGCGATCGATGTCTCCCAGCCCTCGTCGTTGATGCGGGCGGTGAGTTCGGAGAC
>JBJTGE010000303.1:0-10112 GCA_046093785.1 Spartobacteria bacterium | reverse complement strand
GGTTGATGTTTGGCCCCGCGCGGGCGGGGGGCCCCTCCGTTTTGCCCCCATGCGCGGGGCCGCCCGGACTCTTTAGCGGCGTCTCTATGAGCGCCGTGGGTAAGGCAGAAACGCCGCTGCACGGCTGAAAAAAGTTTGGGCCATGCGAGGACGAAAGCCCTCCCCAAAATCACAACCCGCGCGGCAGCGCTCAATCTTGGAGGGTCAACCTTTGCCTTGCTCGCGCCCTTGCTTGCTTCGCCCTTTGGGCCATTTGCGATGTGCTTCCTTCGCCCCGCCCGGGGCTCCGGTTGGCTTGACCCAAGACTGAGCCGCTGCGCCACCACACCGTCCCGCTCCCATCACCTCGCGCGAACGAAGCGGGAGGCATCGACTACGATTGTCTATCTCGTGGCAACCTCAGCCTTGGTTGCAGGCTGGCGACAAGCTTCGGCCAAGATTGAAACGGGGTGACGAACCTTCACGGAAGCTCCTGCTGCCTCGAGACCTCGCTTGATCTGAAGGTGGCAACCGGGATTGGCAACCGCAACGCAGTCGGCTTTTGTGGAGAGGATTTTTTCGACTTTGCGACGGCCGAGTCGTTCGGCTTCTTCGGGATGTGTGATGCTGTAAATGCCCGCGCTGCCGCAGCACAGCGAGGCCTCGGGCAGGTTGACGAGGTTGCCGTTGAGGAGGGATTGCAAGAGCGCGCGGGGTTGGGTCGAAACCTTCTGGCCGTGGCAAAGATGGCAGGAGTCGTGGTAGGTCGTGCGCTCGGGTTCGGTTGCAGCGGGCGGCTTGAAGCCGGTTTCGACGAGCCATTCGTGCACATCGCGGATTTTTGAATCCCAGAGTTTCGCTTTTTTCCGTAACTCTGAATCCTCGGGAAACAGGCCGCTGAAGTGTCGCAGATGGCTGCCGCATCCGCCGGCATTGCTGATGATGGCATCGACTTGTTCCAGCGGGAAAAGATTCATCAAGCGGCAGGCGATGTGGCGGGCGGATTCCAAGTCGCCATTGTGGGCATGGAGCGAGCCGCAGCATCCCTGCTCGCGGGGCGTTATGACCTCGCAACCGGCCGCCAGCAGGACATCCACCGTGTCGCGGTTGATGTCCGCAAAGGCGATGTCCTGGATACAGCCGGTCAGCATCCCGACCTTGCGACGCGGGGTGGATGGCGACTCCTGCGGCGCGATGAGCTGATCGGAGAATTTTTGCGAGATGCGCGGGGTTTGTGGTTCCAACGCGGCGAGTTTCGGATGCAGCAGGCCAAGCAGGCCGGTTTTGCGGAAGAGAACATCGAGTCGCGTGACCTGTGAGAATCGGATCAGGCGGGCGACCAGGTGGAGTTGCCAAGGGTGGGAAAAAATCTGCCGCAGCGTGAGCCAGCGCCAGAATTTCCGCTCCGGGTGGTCGAGCGCGCCGGAGGCTTCGATATCGGCGCGGGCGGCTTCAAACATCGGCCCATATTGAACTCCTGCGGGACAGGCGCTGACGCAAGCGAGGCAGCCAAGGCACTGATACATCTCGTCCCCGAAGTCTTGAGCCACCGGCAATTCCCCGCTGTGCACCGCACGGATGAGCGAAATTCTCCCGCGTGGGCTGTGGCGCTCCATGCCTGTTTCCATGTAGGTCGGGCAGGTTGGCAGGCAGAGTCCGCAATGCATGCACTGCTGGAGCAGGTCGCCATCGAGTTGCTTGAGATGGGCTGACATTATTTCGCGGGAGAAAAAATTTTCCCGGGGTTGAGGATTCCCTGCGGGTCCATCGCCTGCTTGAGGGTTTGATGCAGGGCCATGCTGGAGTCGCTGAACTGGAGTTTCATTTCGGCTTTCTTCGCCAAGCCCACACCGTGTTCGCCGGTGATTGTGCCACCGAGTTCCACCGCCTTGGCAAAAATTTCGTGCATGGCCGCATGGACGCGTTTGATTTCCTCCTCGTTGCGCTCATCGGTGAGGATGGTGGGATGGAGGTTGCCATCGCCCATGTGGCCGAAATTGGCAATCACCAGATTGTGACGGCGGGCGATGTCTTCGACCGAGCGCACCATCACGGCGAGTGCGCTGCGCGGGACGGTGACATCTTCGAGCACGGTGGTTGGTTTGATTCGCGCCAAGGCCGAAAAGGCCGAGCGGCGTGCGGTTGCAAGGCGGACGGCTTCCTGCTCATCGGCCGCCGCGACCACATTCAGCGCGGAATGACGCCGGGCGATCTCCGACATCAGGCGCGCCTCCTCATCGACCACCGAAGCGGGGCCGTCGGTTTCCATGAGCAGCAAGGCGCCGGCATCCGTCGGCAGGCCGATGCGGGCGAAGTCTTCCACACAACGCATCGTTGTTTGGTCGAGAAACTCCAGCGTGCAAGGACTGATCTTCGCCGCAATGATGCCGGTCACCGTTTCCGCCGCGTCCTCGATACGGGAAAACGAGGCGAGCAGCGTGCGGCGCGCGGCAGGTTTTGGAATGAGGCGCAACAGCACCTTGGTGATGATCCCCAGCGTGCCTTCCGATCCGATGAAGAGATCCTTGAGCGAATATCCCGCCACATCCTTCACGCATTTGTTGCCCATCCAGACGACCTCGCCGCTTGCCAGCACGACTTCGAGGCCCATCACATAGTTGCGCGTCACTCCGTATTTCAAACCGCGAAGGCCGCCCGAGTTGTTGGCGATATTTCCGCCGATGGTCGAAATTTTTAAAGAACTGGGATCCGGGGGATAAAAAAGTCCCGCCGCTTCCGCCGCATCGGCGATCGATTGCGTGATGCAACCGGTGTCGCAGAGGAGAGTGAGGTTGCCCGCGTCGAGTTCGTGGATTTTGTTAAGCTTGAGCAGGCAGAGCACCACGCAGCCTTTCGACGGAACGCTGCCGCCGCTCAATCCACTGCCACTCCCGCGTGTGACGAGTGGGGTGCCCGTGCGCGAGGCCCAGCGAACAAGCGCCACGACTTGCTCCACCGAATCCGGAAAGACAACAATATCTGGCACCTCGCGCAGCATCGCCGTCCCATCGCAGGCATAGGGGATCGTATCCACCTTTTCCGTGACAATCTGATCGGGGCGCAGGATTTCGCGCAGGGAATCGATGGGCGATGGAGTTTGGCGCATGGTATGGATGGATTAGAAACGCACTGAACCGGCAGGGTCAAGCAACTGCCGGTTCCTGCCATGGGATACGGTTGACGCCGCTCCGCGGCTGAAGTTCAGGTCATGCGAGAACGAAGGCCCTCCCAAATGACGATGGCGCGCGAACTCTGTAGCGGCGTCTCTATGAGCGCCGTGGGGCAAGCCGTGACAAGATCTGGAGGGACGACCTCCGTGTCGTCCCAAAATTCAGCCGCGAAGCGGCGTCTTCCCCATCAGTGGTTCAAAAATGCCACGCGTCCTCCCGGCAGTCATAGACAGCCGCTACAATCCCGCGCGGCAGCGCGCTCGTCTATTCAAGGTAGGGTCGGCGCGCCGCCGCTGACCCATTTGCGCGGCAACGCCGCCATCGCATCCAGGAAGAGACGCCGCTGCGCGGCTGAAGTTTGGGTCATGCGAGGACGATGGACCCTCCCAATGTTTCGAAGCGCGCTTTTTAGCGGAGGCGATTTTTCAAAACAATGCCAGTTGGGCTGCGTTCGGGTCGGGGACGAGGCGTTTGCGGGTGGTTTTGGCCATGGTGGGTTGGCCGGCGGCGTTGAGTTCGGATTTTTCGAGGTTTTCGAGGATTTCCTTGGCTCGGGTGATGATTGAATCGGGGAGGCCGGCGAGGCGGGCGACTTGGATTCCGTAGCTTTGGTCTGCGCGGCCGGGGAGGATTTTGCGGAGGAAAATGATTTGGTCGTTCCACTCGCGGACGGCGACATTGAGGTTCTGCACGCCGCTGCGGGTGCGCTCGAGGTCGGTGAGTTCGTGGTAGTGGGTGGCGAAAAGGGCTCGGCAGCTGATTTTGTCGTGGAGGTATTCGGCAACACTCCAGGCGATGGAGAGTCCATCGAAGGTGGAGGTGCCACGGCCGATTTCATCGAGGATGACGAGGCTGCGGTCCGTCGCGTTGTTGAGGATGTTTGCCGTTTCGTTCATTTCCACCATGAAGGTCGATTGGCCTCGCGAGAGATCGTCATTGGCGCCAACACGGGTGAAGATGCGGTCGGTGAGGCCGAGTCGCATGGATTTGGCGGGGACGAAACTGCCGGTCTGGGCAAGAAGGGTGAGGAGGGCGACTTGGCGGATGTAGGTGGATTTTCCAGCCATGTTCGGGCCGGTGATAATGGCGAATTTTTTTCCATCCGTTCCGAGGTTTGTGTCATTCGGAACAAAGCGGGAACCGTCGGGTTGCTGGTCCAGAACGGGGTGGCGTCCATCGGAGATTTCCAAAACATCCGACTCGTTGATCTCCGGGCGGCAGTAGCTGTGGAGGCGGGCGGTTTCGGCGAGCGAGCAGATGGCGTCGAGGACGGCGAGTGTCGCGGCGGTTTCCTGGAGGAGGTGGATTTGGGCGAGGACGGCACTGCGGAGTTCGGTAAAGATTTCGATCTCGCGGGCGCGGGCGCGCTCGTCCGCGCCGAGGATTTTGCCCTCGAATTCCTTGAGTTCGGGAGTGATGAACCGCTCGCCGTTGACGGTGGTTTGCTTGCGGATGTAGTCCGCTGGAACCGCTCCGAGATTGGCTTTGGTGATTTCGATGAAGTAGCCGAAGACCGAGGTGAAGCGAACCTTGAGGGATTTGATGCCTGTCCGTTCGATTTCTTTTTCCTGCAAGGCGGCGATCCAGTTTTTGCCCTCGTGCGAGGCGGAGCGGAGTTCGTCGAGGTCGGGATCGTAGCCTGCCTCGATGAAGCCGCCGTCACGAATGATCGCAGGCGGTTCGGCGACGATGGCGCGCCGGAGGGTTTCACTCAGCTCTGGAAGTGCATGGAGGCGTGCGGTGAGGCCTGAGAGCAGGGTGGAGGGAATGGTGAATCCATGGAGCCCTCCGAGGCTCGCGGCGAGGGGCGGGATGCGCTCGAGGGATTGCGCCAAGGCGGAAAGATCGCGCGCGTTGCCGGAGGGGCCACCAAGCCGTGCCGTGGCGCGCTCGATGTCGCGTATGTCGGCGAGGCGGGCGCGGAGGTCGCCCAGAAGCTTGGCATCGTCGAGAAGTGCGGCAATGGCGTCCTGCCGCTTTTCGATTTCAGCGGCATTTTTAAGCGGATGGAGAATCCAATCGCGCAGCAGGCGTGCCCCCATGGGCGTGGCGGTGCGGTCCAGCGCGGCGAGGAGTGTCATTCCACGGCCGGCGCGGGATTGCACAAGCTCCAGATGGCTTTGCGTGGCCGCGTCGAGAATGAGAAACTCGCTGCGGCGGTAGGGTGGGAGTTGCTTCAGGTGTCCCGCCGGGCGGCGCATCTGGCGGGTGATGTAATGCAACAGCGCACCCGCAGCGCCGGTCCCTGCAGGAAGGTCGGCGCACCCGAATCCATCGAGCGAATGGACTTTGAAATGGGCGCGCAGCAATTCGGCGGCGGGTTCGAATTCAAAAACATAGCCATCCAACGGAGCCTGTGGCGCCACCTGCTTGAAGGCATCCGTTTGATGGTCTGGTATGAGAATTTCCGCTGGGGAGACTCGGGCGAGTTCATCGAGGAGGGCGGGAAGCGAGTCGAGTTCGGTCAGGCGGAATTCCCCCGTGCTGAGGTCGCAGTAGGCGAGGCCATGGATGTCGCCGCGTTTGTTGAGTGCGGCGAGGAAATTGGGTTTGCGGTCGTCGAGACCGAAGTCCTCGAGTGTGCCCGGACTGAGAACCTGCGAAATCTCGCGGCGAACGAGTTTTCCGGCTGTGACCTCGCCCACCTGGTCACAGATCGCAACGCGCCATCCAGCGCTGATGAGTTTTTCGATGTAGTTGCGGGCGGCATGGTAGGGCACGCCGCACATGGGGGTCGTGCCGCGTTTGGTGAGGGCCACATTCAAGACGCGCGATGCCTCTGTCGCATCCTCGCCGAACATTTCATAAAAGTCCCCCAAGCGGAAAAGCAGCAGCGTGCCTGTGGGCAATTCCCGCCGGAGGGCGTGGTATTGCTGCATCATGGGCGTGAGCGTTTCGGAAGACATTTTCGTGTGGGATCAGGTTCTCTCGGGCGCGGTGTGAGCGGCGCAGGGGCATGATGAAATGATGCCAACCCCGGCGCAAGGGCGAAGCCTTCTAAAATCGCACAGCTGGCTGGAATTTCCGGGTGAGTGTGGAGGCGGCGAGGAGGGTGAAGAAAATCCCGCCCGCGCTGGCTGCCATCATCCCTGCGGAACTCAAGGATCCCAGATCGCTGCGGCCGGTCAGCCAGCCCAGCCAGACGGGACCCATCGAGATCGCCAGCAAGTGACCAAAAACCGCGCTGCAGAGTGCCACCACAAGACTCCAGAGGAGAACACCCGCCACGCTGCGGCTCAGCAACATCGCTGTGGCTCCTGGAACGATCAGCATGGCGATGACCAGGATGCTTCCGACACTTTCAAAAGCCACAACGGTCGTCAAAGCGGTGACAACGGTGAGCCCCTGCTGAATCCAACCCGAGGGGATTCCATTGGCTTTTGCAAAGCGACAATCAAAAGCCACAAGCTGGAGTTCCTTGAAGAAAAGCAGGGCCAGAAGAAGGTTCAAAACAAGGATGGCTGCGGATTGCCAGACGATGCGCGGCACGGCGTGCGAGTCCACCACAGCAAGCTCGAGTGCCCCATAAAGAACGCATCCTGGGTCTAGATCGACATGATCGGCTGCGATGCGAATCAGGATGAGCCCGAGTGCGAAGAGGCTGCAGAAAACAACACCAAGCGAGGCGCCTGTCTCGACCCGACCACGGCGCTCGATGACTCCGCTGACAACACCTGTGAAAAGCCCGGCAAGGATCGCTCCAATCAACATGGGAAGCGGATCGCGTGTGCCAGAAACCAGAAAACCAATCGCCAGTCCGGGTAGCACGGCGTGGCTGATGGCGTCGCCCAGCATGCTCTGCTTGTTCAGAAGAAGAAACACGCCGGGAATCGCGCAGGCCATCGCGGTCAGCGCGCCGGTGAGAACAATCCATGTGTCGAGTTCGGTCCAGATCATGGCAGGCTCTTTTCAGGATTGCCGGGGACCAACCTCGCCCGTGCCTTTTGGTCCAGCAGATCCTCCAATTCATCGACAAGGCGCTGGTCGAGCACATGCTCGATGAGGTCGGCATCACGGTCCACCCGCGCCGGAGCGACATCCGCGTGGTTGAGAAGGTAGATTTCCCAGAGGCGGTGGTTGCGCACCAACCTCCGCGCCTCGCTGTCCCCACGCCCGTTAAGCTGAAAGTTCGCGCCGCTGGGGTCAGTGGTGAGAAGACCGTCATTCGTGAGACTTCCAATCTCGGCCGTGAGTTCGTTTTTTTTCCACGGCCGCTTGGCCAGAACCTGCTCGAGGGTGACAACAGGCTGTCCCTCTTCCGCGCATTCAAAGATGGCCCGCAAAACATGCTCGCGCCGCAATCGCCGCGAGGCCTCCCGCTCGAGCAAGTGGCGAATCAGGAGACCGCGTTTTTTTCCAACGAGAAGGCTTGCGCCAAAAAAAAGAGCGGATGCCAGAACGATCAGCGCTCCGGTGGGCAAGCCTGGCAGCAAGGCGCTGGCGATGACACCCGTCAGCGAACTCAAGGCTCCTGCAAAGGCCGCCACAAGGGCCATCGCGCGAAGGTCGTCGCTCCAAAAGCGGGCGGCGGCTGGAGGAATCACCAGCAGCGCCACGACAAGAAGGATGCCGACTGTTTGAAGGCCCACGATCGTTACCAGAACAACCAATCCCATGAGCAACGCGTCCAGCGGACGAACAGGCCAGCCTGTGGTGTGCGCGTAGGATTCATCGAAGCAGAGTAGGGTGAATTCTTTGAAAAGGCATCCGCACACGGCGGCGACCATCAGCGAAGCCAGCAGCACAAACCACGCATCGCCCGAGGTCATCGAGGCGGGATTTCCATAGATCAGGCGTTCCAGTCCCGCCGCCTGGCCGCCGGGCAGTTGTTGAATGGCGCTGAGCATGGCGATGCCCGCACCAAAAAAAACACTCAGCACAATCGCAAGGGCGGCATCATCCTTGAGGTGACTCATTTTGCGGATCAGTAAAACCGCTCCCATTCCCGCCACGCCGGATATTGTCGCGCCCGTGGCCAGCCAGAGGAACGATCTGGGCGAAATGCCGAATGTCCCTGCCAGCAGGAAGGCAAATGTGATTCCCGGCAGCGTGGCATGGCCGAGCGTGTCTCCCAGCAAAGACCGTTTCCGCAGGAGAAGAAAGGTGCCGGCAAGTCCCGCAGCCGCGCCGAAAAGACAGGCCCCCGCCAAGACGACGCGCGTGTTGTGGTCCTGGAGCAAAAGAAGACGCCAGAAGGATTCCATCGTCAGGATTCCCTCGGTGCGCCGGGGCGGGAGAGATCGACCACGGCCTCGTCCAAAAGAGTCAGGCGCGCCCCGTAGGTTTTGCGGAGGTTTTCAGGCGTCAAAACTTCGGAAGCCGCCCCCTGCGCGACCACTCGCATGTTCAGCAAAACGACATCGTCGAAATACTCGGCGACCGTGTCCAGATCATGATGCACACACACGACGGTGCCGCCCTGATCCTTGAGCCTCTTGAGCAAAGTAAGAATCGCCTGCTCGGTGGCTGCATCCACACTGGCGAAGGGTTCGTCCATCAGATGCAGTTCCGCCTTCTGGGCGAGGGCGCGCGCCAGAAAAACCCGCTGCTGTTGGCCGCCGGAAAGCTGGCTGATCTGCCGCCCGGCGAAGTCCGCCAGGCCGACATCCGCCAGCGCCTCGTCGGCCATGCGCTTGTGGCGTGGGCGCACCGGCAGGCACCAGCCGATCTTTTTATAAAGTCCCATCGCCACGACATCCCTCGCGCTCACGGGAAAATCCCAATCCACACTCTCCCTCTGCGGCACATAGGCAACGCGCGAGCGGACTTTTTTCAGGGGGTCGCCAAAAAAAAGAACCTCGCCCGAGGCGGCCGGAATGAGTCCCAGTGCGGCCTTGAGAAGCGTGCTTTTGCCCGCGCCATTGGGGCCTACGATCGCCGTGGAACGACCCGCACGGATCGACAGGTCGGCATCCCAGAGCACCATTTTGCGATGGTAGGCGACATTCAGCGAGCGGATTTCCAAAGGACGGTCGTTCACGGAGCCTGCCCTCCAAGAGCGTTGGTGATGGTGCGCGTGTTGTGTTTCAGCATTCCCACACAGGTTCCCTCGGGTGATCCCGCCGCCCCCAAGGAATCTGAATAAAGCATTCCGCCCGGCTTCACCGAGTGACCCCGCGCGGCAGCGCCTTCGATCACAGCGCGGATGTTTTTTTCCGAAAGGGTGGACTCGAAAAACACAGCCGGAATGCGGCGTTTCACGATCTCATCGACAATGCGGTTGATGTCAGCCACGCCCGCCTCGGATTCCGTGCTCAGGCCTTGCAATCCCATCACCTGAAGCCCCGTGGCCCGTCCGTAGTATTGAAAGGCGTCGTGCGCTGTGATGAGCACACGCTGCTCGGCGGGGATTGTGCCAATGGCGGCGCGAATCCACTCCGAAACCGCCTCGAGCGAAGCCCGGTAGGTGGTGGCATTTCCCCCGAAAACATCCCGGCCCTCCGGGTCCGCTTGGATCAAGGTGCTCTCCACCGCCGCGATGCATCCCGCCCACACCAACGGGGCCATCCACACATGGGGATCCTCCGCGTTGCCTTGTTTCAAGAGGCGTTCCTCCGGAATCGAAGAGGTCACCGCGCAGACCGCCTTGCCGCGCTGGCGCATCTTTTCAAAGGTCGCCTCCATGCGGCCCTCCAGATGGAGACCGCTATAAAAAATGACATCCGCCTTGAGCAGTTTCGCCACATCGTCGCGCGTGGGTTTGTAGAGATGCGGGTCCACACCATCGGAAATCAGAGTCGTCACGCGCACCCGCTCCCCCCCCACCCCCCCCACGAGGTCCGCCACCAAGCCCGTCGTGCAAACAACCTCCAAGGCCGCACGGGCCGATCCCAGCGCCGGAAACAACAATGCCAAAGCCGCACAAAGGAAAAATCTCACATCATGAAAATTGGAGTCCCGCCGCCCGCATTGCAAGGGAATGCTCAAGCCGGGTCCCATTGGCCTCGAACAAAAAATTTGGAC
>JBJTGE010000302.1:0-4804 GCA_046093785.1 Spartobacteria bacterium | reverse complement strand
GTTCCTTCGAGCGGTCGCGGGCGAGGGACCATGTGACGAGTTCGAGGCGGGCGTTGATGGCGGGATCGGTCTTGGAGCCGGTTTCGGTGCCGATGATCGAGAAGGCGTGTTCGAGAAACGGGAGGGCGGCCTCCTCGTCGGCTTGGTCCGCCGCTTCTTTGAAGGCTCGTCCGGCTTGCAGAAACGCCACAGAGGCTGATGCGGAGGGGATGGGCGCGATGCCGTATTGGCCATTCAGAATGGAGTAATGATCGAGCAGTGCGGCGGCATTTTCTCCCGCCGCCTCGTGTTGCTTCATGCGGGTCTGCGCCTCCGCCATGGCCGTGGCATCGAAGGCGCTCAGCGAGGCCGTGCGCGGGACGAAGAGATATCCCGCCCCTGCGACCAAAAGAACGAAAACAACTGTGAGCGCGAGGCGCACGGGGCGCGTCAGATGCCGAGCCGCTCGTAGAGGGCGTCGAGCGGGAGTTGGAGTCCGATGAAAAACTCGCCGAACTCGGCGTATTGCGCGCTCACCTCGTCGAAGCGCATTTCGTAGACGATCGCTTTGATGTCGGATGTGGTTTTCGCGAAGAGGGTCACAAACCACTCCTCGTCGTCGAGCCCGGTCGAGCCGGTGATGAGTTGGAGAATGCGGCCCGAGTAGGTGCGGCCGACACGGGCATGGCCGGCCATGAGTTTTTTGCGGGCATCGAAATCGAGCGCATACCAATTCTGACCCGGCGCGCGGCGTTTCGACATCGGGTAAAGGCAGACGACCGGCCAGTCGGGGAGATTTGGTTCCAGGCGGTCTTTGAGATATTTCGCCATGCGGGCGCTGAATGCCTGCATCTTCTCGTCGAACGCCGGTGTGCCGGGAGTGAGCTTTTCTTCGGCCTCGAGCGTGGCGGCGTATTCGGCATCGCTGGTGGTGTATTCGCTGCGCTCGGTCATCGAGAGCCAGCTGAAGGTCGGGGTGAGGATGTCCGGCCCGAGCGAGGTGGCAAGCCGCTTGGCGAAGGCGTCGGCATTTTGGAGGTCCGGCGTGAGCAGCATGAAGCCGAGGTCGGCCTTTGGAGTGACCATGCTGAAGAGGAGGAGCTGGGTGCCGGGGGTCGCGCGGATTTCGCGGACCAACTCGGCGAGGGCGGTTTTGGCGGCGATGCGGGCGGATTTGTTGAGGAGTTCCCAGGCGGAATACTCGACGCGGAAGAAGAGATGGAGGACATGGCGGCCCTCGGTGGGCAGGATTTCAGGTGGTGTCTGCATTTTCAGGATTCGGGAAAATTTTGCGTCGGCATAAAAAACGGTTGCAATCCTGTGCGGGTGCAACCAATTTGCGGCCTCAATTCATCAAAACATATGGCAGATGTAGCAAACAAATACAGCGACAACGTTGAGGGAAAATTTTTCGTGGATGACCAGTGCATCGATTGCGACCTGTGCCGCGAGACAGCGCCTGCAAATTTCAAACGCAATGACGATGGCGGTCACAGCTACGTTTACAAACAACCGGAGACTCCCGAGGAAGAGGCTCTCTGCCAAGAGGCGATGGATGGCTGCCCGGTGGAAGCCATTGGAAATGACGCTTAATTTTTGAAATATTAAAAACAGGCTCCCGGCTGCAAACCGGGAGCCTTTTTTTATGTCAGCGGAGTCTCTCAGAGCCAAAGTCCTCGCCGAGTGGCGCGGGTTGCAGGAGCCCTTCGAGCGGAAGGACCGGTGCACGGTTGTCGGCGATGTGCTGCAAAAGCTCATGCCGAAGCTGGGCCTGGGCGAGCGGCTGAACGAAGGCGAGGTGCGCGCGGCCTGGAAGGATGTGGTAGGCGACTTCATTGCTCAACACGCGGCACCGGCCGGCTTGAGTGGCGGCGTGCTGGGCATTCATGTCCTCCAACCCAGCCTGCGCTACGAGCTTGAGAGAAACTGGAAACGCGAAATTCTCGCCAAACTTCAAGAGCGCTTCGGAAAAAAAGCGATCCGGGAGGTCAAATTCCGCATTTCCTGATCGCCTTCCGCACCGAAAAAAGCACGCGCATCGGGGAGAAATTCATTGCCAACGCGCAGGCGCAAACGCACAAGTGGGAGAGGCGCATTGGACGCGTCCCCTAACATTTTTTAAAACATGAGCGAACGACGAGTCGTCGTGACCGGCATGGGCGTGGTAAGCCCGGTTGGGAACGATCTGGAAACATTCTGGGAATCACTAACCAAAGGACGCAGCGGCATTGGGCTTTTTGAGGCCTTCGATTCGACGGCCTACGACTGCAAGATTGCCGGCGAAGTGAAGAACTTCGAGGCGGTGAAGTATTTCAAAAATCCCAAGACGGTGAAGCGCACCGACCGGTTCACGCAGTTTGCCATGGCCGGGACGAAGATGGCGCTCGAAGACTCCGGCATCGACCTCGAGACTGTGGACCGCACGCGCTTTGGTGTGATGATCGGCAGCGGCATTGGCGGTCTCTACAGCATGGAGGAGGAGGCTCACCGCTTGGCTGATCGCGGTCCTTCGCGTGTGTCGCCATTCACGATTGCCATGATGATTTCGAACATGGCCAGCGGCATGGTGTCGATGGAATACGACCTGCGCGGGCCGAACATGTGCATTGTCACTGCTTGCGCGACGGCGAACAACTCGCTGGGCGAGGCGTGGCGCATTATCAAATTCGGCGACGCGGATGCTTTCATCGCCGGCGGTGCGGAAGCCACGATCACTCCTCTCGGCATCGCTGGCTTCGCTTCCATGAAGGCCCTCAGCTGCCGCAATGACGATCCGCAAAAGGCCTGCCGTCCGTTTGACAAGGACCGCGACGGCTTTGTCATGAGCGAAGGCGCGGGCATCGTGGTGCTCGAGGAATACGAGCATGCGAAAAAACGCGGCGCGAAAATTTACTGCGAACTCGCCGGCTATGGTTGCACGGCGGATGCCTATCACATGACCGCTCCCATGCCCGAGGGCGAGGGCGCTGCGCGTGCGATGATCATCGCCATGCGGCATGCGAAGGTCGAACCCGGGCAGATCGACTACATCAACGCCCATGCGACATCCACCGGCCTCGGCGACATCTGCGAGACACGTGCCATCAAGCTCGCCCTTGGCGACCACGCCCGCAAAGTGGCTGTGAGTGCGACAAAATCCACCACCGGCCACCTGCTTGGAGCGGCCGGCGGAGTCGAGTTGGCCGCCAGCGCGCTGGCCATCAAACACGGCCTCATTCCGCCAACGATCAATTTGGAAAATCCCGACCCCGAGTGCGACCTCGATTGCGTGCCGAATGTGGCGCGCGAGGCGAAGCTCGATTGCGTGATGAGCAATTCCTTCGGATTCGGCGGTCACAATGCCACGATCTTGCTGAAGGCTGTCGGTTAAAAGTCATCGCGATTTTGCGCGGCCGGACGCTTGGTTTCCAAGTCGAATGAACGAATCCGATATTGAAGTCCGAATTTATTTCGCGCGGGGCAAAAATGCTCTCCTGGCGCGGGCGGATTTTTCGGAGTTGTATGCCTCCTGGTATTTGCACCGTCTGGATTACGGCATCGAAATACCATCCGAGGTCGAAGATTTCGGGCGCGATGCGCTGGCGGCGGTGACGCTGCACTGCGCGAGCCGTCCCTGGCGCGAAGCCTGCGCTTGGACGATTAAATTTCCAACCCCGAGGGCGAATATTTTCGCGGCGGGGGATAACAATACCGGCACGGTTGTGGCTCGCGTGCACACGGAAGACGCCGCGCCTCTGGAGAAGGGGATGTTTTACTCGGATGTCGTTGAAGACCGGAAGCCGCCCAGAAGGAGCGCCGTGGATTTTCAAGCCGGTTCGGTTTTCGAGGCGGTGGAGATTTTTTATGATCGCAGCGAGCAGCGCCCGGTGCGGTTTTTTCGGCATGATGAAGAGGATATCGTGATGGTCGCCGCACAGCCGGATTGTGATCTGGAGTGGCTGCAGGGTCTCACGACGAGTGACATCCTGACATTGGACGAGAGCGTCGAACTCTCGTTGCTCGAGAAACGGCAATTTACCTTCTCCTGCGGCTGCAATGCGGAGCGCATGCTGGATTTCATTGCGCCTGTTTTCAAGCAGGAGGCCGATGGGCTCTTTGGCGACGACGCATCGCTCACGGTCACCTGCCCACGCTGCGGCGCGAGGCACATCCTGACGCGCGAGGCCCTCGAGGCGCGCTGCGTGGAGGACGCGGAAAAATCCAAACCAGATACTCTATGACATCCACCGGCCCCACCCTTTCCCCTGAGCAAAAAATCGGCGGCATCCTTACTCCTGTGAGCGCGATCCGCGGCGCGAACGATGTCGGTATCGGCGACACGGAAACGCTCGTCGAGCTTGCAGCGTGGGCTTCCAGAGCGGGTTTCCGTCTTGTCCAGATTTTGCCCGTCAATGAAACGGGGTCGGATCACAGCCCCTACAACATCATCAGTTCCCTTGCCTACGAGCCTGTCACGCTCTCTGTCAGCCCGCACTGGTTGCCAGATGTGAGCGCGAAGGATTTTGCGCGGGTCACAAAAAAACATGATGTGGCCGCGCTGCGCGAGGGGCCGGTGCGCTACGGCGCGGTCAAGGCGCTCAAGCGCGAGCTTCTGGAGCTGGGGCATAAAAATTTCCGGAGTGCCAAGGGGAATAAGGCGAGGGTGCGGGAGTTTGAAAAATTCCAGAGTGTCGAGAGCGAATGGCTCGAACCCTATGCGCTCTTCCGGGCTTTGATCGCTTGGAACAACAACGATGAGGTCACCAGCAACTGGCCCGAGGAGCACCGCACCCCGGCGGCTGCGCGCGAGTGGTTGGCCGCGTTGGATGACAAGCAGGCGGAGCTT
>JBJTGE010000301.1:0-4243 GCA_046093785.1 Spartobacteria bacterium | reverse complement strand
GAAATGCTCCCCGCGCCCGGCCAAGGCGCCATCGGCATCGAGTGCCTGGAGGCTGATGCCGAAACGCTCCGCATTCTTGCAGCCATTCACCACGAGGACACCGCCCGCTGCGTCAATGCCGAGCGAGAATTTCTCAAAAGCCTCGGCGGCGGATGCAGCCTCCCGCTTGGTGCGCGGGCCACGATCGTCGCTGGCGAAGTAAAACTCCGCGCCGCACTCTTTCAAAACGGCGGAGTCGAATGGCACACGCCTAGATCCACCTCACATAAAACCAAAAAAATATGCCCTGCCTCGACTACCCACTCGCCCAACTCCAGACCTACACAGGCACAAACCCACGACCTTCCGATTTTGATGATTACTGGTCACGGGCTCTTGCCGAGTTGGATTCCATCGACCCCAAGCCCGAACTGAAACGCTCCAATGCGCTTCAATCCCGCAACAGCGAAATTTTCGACCTCACCTTCACCAGCATCGGCGGGGCGCAAATCTATGCGAAATACGCCCGCCCCAAGAATGCCGCCGCTCCACATCCCGCGATTCTGGAATTCCACGGCTACACCGGCAACAGCGGCGAATGGGCCGACAAACTTCGCTTCTCGGGGGATGGCACAGCCATTGCCGCCATGGACTGCCGTGGCCAAGGCGGGCGAAGCCAGGATCCGGGCGGCACAACTGGCAACACCCACCACGGGCACATCATTCGCGGCCTCTCCGATGGACCTGAAAAACTTCTCTTCCGCAGCATCTTTCTCGACACCGTGCAACTTGCGCGCGTCGTGGCATCATTTGACGAAGTCGATACAAACCGCCTCGCTACCTTTGGCGCCTCCCAAGGCGGCGCCCTCTCCATCGCCTGTGCGGCTCTTGAACCCCGCATCAAACGCTGCGTCTCTGTTTACCCCTTCCTCTCCGACTACCGTCGCGTCTGGGATATGGACCTCTGCAAAGACGCCTACGCCGAACTGAAGACCTACATGAGGAACTTCGATCCCCTGTCCGAAGCGCGGGACAAAATCTTTGAAACCCTCGGCTACATCGATGTCCACCACCTCGCCCCGCGCATCAACGCCGAAGTCATCATGGCCCTCACCCTGCAGGACGCCATCTGTCCGCCATCCACCCAATTCGCCGTCTTCAACAACATCCGCTCCAAGAAAACTCCCTTCATCTACGAGGATTTCGGCCACGAAGGCCTGCCGCGCTTCACCGACTCAGTGTTCGATTTCCTGACATTCGCGAAGTGATTTCCGACTAATTCGGCGCAATCGCTGCTTCGTTAATGGCGTCGAGTAGGAGGCGGTGGGTGGGATTGAATAAAAAATCCTATGGTCATTTCGCAAAAAAGGTTTCATGCGATCTCAGGAATCGAGGTCGTCGTCCGGGGGTGGCAGCAACCCGACTTCAGCGAGTTTTTATAGTTTTTGGACTTTTTCTACAGATGGTGTTCGTGGCCAGCGACTGGTCCCGGTGATCACGCCCGCTCCCCGGGACGATCCCGCCAAGATCCTCTCGACCCCCATCGCGAGCACGCAACCCCTCGCTGGTTTCGACAAAAAATTTGGACGATCGTCCAAAATTTTTGTTCGTGTATTTGGCAATTCACTCTCCAGAAGAGAAATGCAATTTAGTAAAAAGTCGGCTTTTTGTTTCTTCCCGGTTATTATGAGACAAGACATCTCGACGGGCAGAGGAAAGACGCGGGACTTCGTGTGCGGGAGGGGTTAGGCGCGGAGGCGTTCGATGGTCGCGGTGGTGGATTTGCCTTCGACCATGTCGGCGAGGACGACTTTGCCGCCGTGGGCTTCGACGGTGTCGCGGCCACTGACGAAGTGGGCCCAGTCTTTGCCTTTGACGAGGACATCGGGGAGGATTTGGGAGATGAGGTTGCGGGGTTCGTCTTCGTCAAAGATGACGACGAAGTCGACGGCGCGGAGGGAACCGAGGACGAAGGCGCGGTCTTGCTCGGGGTTGACGGGGCGTGTGGGGCCTTTGGCTCGGCGGACGGAGGCATCGCTGTTGAGACCTACGACGAGGGCGTCGCCTTGGGAGCGCGCGAATGCGAGGTATGTGGCATGGCCCCGGTGGAGGATGTCGAAGCAGCCGTTGGTGAAGACGAGTTTTTTGCCTTCGAGGTGGAGGCGGTCGCGTTCCTGGCGGGCCTCCGCAGGCGTGAGGATGCGGGGAAGTTCAGGCTGCATGAAAGAGGGCGGGAACGGATTCCTTGTGGGTGTCGGTATTTTGACGGCGGGCCTGCTCGATGCGGCGAAGGTAGAAATCCAACGCCGCATCGGGAATACCGGTGATGCGGGCCTTGGTGAATTCTTCCACGGCCTTGTCCCATTGTTTCTCACGGTAGTGGAGGACGCCGGTCCAGAAATGGTCGCGGCTGCGCTCGCGCTCGGGCGTGAGGGAGTGCTTGGGAGCGAGGATTTCGTAGATTTCCACACGGCGGCGCTTTTCGGCGACCTTCAGGATTTCAATCGGACGCACTTCGACGGATTCCGAAGCGGGCGTGTAGGCATCGGGGCCAATGAGGATTCGAGCCCCATACATGGAGCTGGCTGCGCAGAGGCGGCGTGCAAAATCCACGGCGGGGCCGGCCACGCTGTAGCTTCCGAGCCGCCCACCACCGAAGACGCCCGCGATGATATCACCCGTATCGAGGCCCATGCGCACATCGAGGCGGCGCTGCCATTTCGCGTCGCATTCCTTGTTCAGCTCATCGAGGCGTGCCGCGAGATCCACTGCGGCTCGGCAGGCGCGGACGGCATGACGAGTGTCGCCAATCGGGGCACCAAAGACAACGCGTATGCACTCACCGTTGCACTCGTCGAGGTAGGCCCCGGATTCGACGAGGTAGTCGGAGGCGGTTTTGAGATACAGATTGGTGATGGCGGTGTAGCTCTCGGGGGGGAGAAGCTCCATGAGTTCGGCGTGGTTTTGAACGGCGATGACGAGGACCGAAGCATTGACCACGCGGCCTGGGAAATCCGGTGTGGCATCCGAGGCGAGGATGGATTGAAAGGCCGCCTTGGGAAGGCGGAGGCCGAAGAGGCGCTCGAGAAGTTGATTCCGCTGACCGTGGCGCGTTTGCTCCCAAGCCAGTGCGAGCCCAGTGCTGCAAAGGACGGCGAAAACAGGGAGCACGGGGGAGAAGAATTTTCCATGAAGAGAAAGCACGGGAGCCCATGTGCAGAGGAGCAGGAGTGAAGCAAGAGAGAGAATCCACTTTGCGGGCCGGTTCGTGATGTCCACCCAAACCCAAGCAATGCCAAAAGCAAAAATCAGGGATGTGATCCAAGGAGTGCCAGCGATGGGGCGTCCGTCTTGGGGAATTTCGAGGGATTTCAGCAAGACGCCATCGATGAACGAGGGGAGGCCGGTGGCGGACAAGAGCAGCGACAAAACGACGGTGATCGCGCCGATGACAACGCTGACTTTAAGGTTTCTCATTTTCTTCTTTGGTGCGGTAGGAGGCGACGACCCACTGGCTCAGCACGCGGTCCGGAGCCTCCACCGCATCGACGGGAATGACAAACTCCGACTGGCCGCTGTTCCGAGAGATCAGCCCTAGGCCAAATTGATAATCCTTAAAGAGGCTCTCGCACAAGTCGCGAGCGGGGATGTTTTTTTCAAAGGCCATGCGCAGGATCGCATCAACAGCAGCCGGGTCGAAGCGAAGGACGAAGCCATGCTGCCCGCCGAAGCGCTCGGCGAACTGCTCGATGACGAGACGTTGTGTGTGGCGGGCCTCCTCCTCACCGAGTTTGAGGAGCGATTGGATGCTGGCGGAGGGGTTTTCAAAAACGGCAGGAGTGATCTCAAGCGAGCGCACGCGGGCGCCGGGGAGTTCGTATTTGAAGTCGCGCATGAGGCGCTCGCAGACGGTCATGAGTCCACGCGCGCCGGTGCTTTCCTCGGCGGCCAAGGAGGCAATATACCGCAGGGCATCCGTGGAATAAACGGCCTCAATTCCATAGGCCGCGAAGGCGCGCTCATATTGGCGGATGAGGCTGCCTTCCGATTTCTGCAGAATGTCAAAAAGGTCCTGCTCGCCGAGGCTGTCGCACACGACCCGAACGGGCAGGCGCCCTATGAATTCGGGTTCGAGTCCGTAGTCCACGAAATCCCTCGTTCCCGCGAGGCGGAGCAATTCATCGGATTCGCTGGCCGATGGCGCAGGCGCAGCGCCGAAGCCCATGGCGGATTTTTTTAATCGCCGGGTCACGATATTGCCCAG
>JBJTGE010000300.1:0-19092 GCA_046093785.1 Spartobacteria bacterium | reverse complement strand
TTCGACTCCTTGGCTTGGCGAACAACCGGGCGCAAGGATACAACCGAGCGCACTTCAATATCCACGATGGAGGCTTTAGGCAGGAGCTTGAAAAGCGCATCCCGCCTGGCTGCGGAGGACATCGCATTTTTGCCGCCTTCGGAGGGATGCCGCGCGGTTACGATCCAAGGGAACTTCCCATGCGGCATGGCGTCGCCGAGACAATCCGCACGCCACTCCAGAAAATCAACGACGCCTGCCGGCAAGCGCAACGCCTTGCGCGCGGCCTCTGGAGAATCGACAATTCCAACGACCGCTCCTGCTTTCAAGGTCGAAACTATGGGATTGCGTTTGAGCTTTGCCCTCGTATCTGTTGCGAGCTCGCCATTGGCGCGGGGCTTGGTTGACATCTTTCCTTCATGCTTGCTCAACGCAACGAAATCAATCTGCAACTCCTGAAAGTCTGCGATGCCGCTTTGCTCGGACTCACATTCTGGTTCGCGCATTTATTGCGCTACCACAGGGTGATTGTCTTGGATCGAATCGTGGAGATCGATGCATTTCCAAGTTTCGTCTGGATGCTTGCCGTCATCATTCCCTTCGCACCGTTTTTTCTGGAGACGCAGGGGTTTTACAATCACCCGCAGGAGAAAACCGCATGGCGCTCGATGCAAAAAATCACCATGGCGGGCCTATGGATTTTCGTTCTGCTTGGCGCTTCGGTCATCTTCCTAAGGCTTGAGGTGCCAAGCCGCTCGGTGCTCATTTTATTCGCCTTGTTCGCACCCTGCGTTTTGATGGTGCGGGAGCAGTTGGAGATTGCGAACTACCACCGCAAGGTGCGTGCGGGAAAAGTCGGCGAGCGCGTCATTCTGGCCGGCGAACCGGAGTGCATTGATTCGCTGATGGCAAGCCTGACGCCCGTTCAGAAAATGGATATGCGTGTGGAGGATCGCATCGATCTGACTTCCCGATCGATCGAAGACTTCATCTCATCTCTGCACAAACACTCGGTGGGACGCGTGATCCTTGCCTTCAAGCGCCTGGATTTCGGAAAAGCGCAAAAAGCGATCGAGGCGTGCGAGGCAGAGGGGATTGATGCGTGGCTAAGCACAGAATTTATTCCGACATCGATTGCGAAGCCGACTTTTTCCATTCTAGGCCCCCGCTCGATGCTTGTCTTCCGGAGCAAGCCTGCCGCGCAATGGGCCCTGTTTTTTAAAAACATCATCGATCGAGTTGGTGCCTTTGCGGGTCTGATTCTACTGGCTCCACTTTTGTTATTCGTGGCAGTGGCCGTGAAGATCACTTCTCCAGGCTCTGCATTGTTCCGTCAGCGGCGCTCGGGCCTGCACGGCGCGCCTTTCGAAATGTGGAAATTCCGCACGATGTATGTCGATGCCGAGCAGCAGAAGGCGGAACTGCAGGCCTTCAATGAAATGCAGGGTCCGGTTTTTAAAATGCAGGACGACCCGAGGGTGACGCCTCTCGGAAGATTCCTGCGACGCACGAGCCTTGATGAATTTCCGCAGCTCGTGAATGTGCTGCGAGGCCACATGAGCCTTGTCGGTCCACGCCCGCTGCCGGTCTATGAAGTTGAAAAATTTGAGCAAACCATCCACCGCCGCCGTCTCAGCATGAAGCCCGGCCTGACCTGCCTGTGGCAGGTTCGCGGACGCAATACCGTGGTGAATTTCTCCGACTGGGTGAGGATGGATTTGGAATACATAGACAACTGGTCCCTCTTCCTCGACGCCTACATTATTCTGCGAACGATTCCCTCGGTGCTCTTGGGAATCGGAGCACGCTGAGAGCATGAAAATCCCCAAGGAACTTCAGGATTGCGGAGCCGAAACAGCCATCGTTCTTGGATCCGGCCTCGGAGGCTTTGTCGAGAGCCTGTCGCATGATTTCTCGGTGGAATACGGAGCCATCGAAGGGCTACCCGCATCAGGAGTGCCCGGTCACGATGGCCGGTTTGTCGTAACAAAGGTCGCCGGGCGCCCGCTGCTCGTAGCACAAGGCCGCGTGCACCTCTACGAAGGATGGAGCGCGCATGATGTCGTAAAAAACATCCAACTGATGCATGCCATCGGAATCAAAAAACTTCTCCTCACCAATGCAGCGGGCACGCTGAACAAATCCTTCGAGCCCGGCTCCTGGATGATGCTCAGCGACCACATCAACCTGCTTGGCGCCTCGCCACTTCGCGGCGGACCGCACTTCATCGACATGTCCGAGGTTTACAGTCTCCGGCTTCGTCGTCTTTTTCAAGAAGCCGCCAAGGCGTCCAGGCTCACTCTGCACGAAGGCGTCTACGCCGCGATGCCCGGCCCTCAATTTGAAACCCCCGCCGAAATCCGAATGCTTCAGGCGATAGGAGCCGATGCCGTGGGGATGTCCACCGTTCCCGAAGCCATCCAAGCGCGCGCCCTGGGTATGGAGGTGGCTGGTTTTTCATGCCTCACCAACTGGGCCGCAGGTCTCTCGCCCACTCTCCTTTCGCATGAGGATGTCAACGCTGTCGGCCGTCAGGCGGCAGGGCAGATGGCGGAACTTCTCATTCGAGCCATCCCCGAAATTTAGTCCTTGCGGCCAAGGATTGCCTGAAATTCCGGATCATTCCTCACGGTGTCAAACTCTGTGGATTTCGCGAAAGCCTCCCGCATAGGCAACCCACCTTTCTCTACAGCCGCGCGCGCCGCTGCAAAAAACTCCTCCTTCTTGCGCATCCGCAAAGCCGCACGAGCAAGCGCAAACTGGTTCTCCGCCACCTCCGGTTCCAAAGCCACGAGCGCCTTCGCAGCAGTCCACTCGGATTCGGGCAAACCACCTGCTTCGCCATATTCCGCAGCCATTTTTAGAAAGGCCGCATCCTTTGCGAGCAGCGGAATGGAATTTTCCAGCAGATCGGAAACCTTGTTCGTTTCCCCGACGGATGCGTAAAGTTCGAGAAGCTTCTGCACATCGACCGAGCTTCCGGGTTGCTTGGCAACTGCAGCCTCCCCCGCAGCGATCTCGCCTTGAAGCTCCTTGCGCTTCTCCGCGATGAAATACATCTGCCAGAGACCAATGTTGTTTGGATCGGC
Organism: Spartobacteria bacterium; assembly: GCA_046093785.1. Taxonomy (GTDB): domain Bacteria; phylum Verrucomicrobiota; class Verrucomicrobiia; order Chthoniobacterales; family Terrimicrobiaceae; genus UBA967. The sequence goes on along the minus strand of JBJTGE010000300.1, from coordinate 16,024 downwards.
ATCCAGCGCCGGTTGGAGCATGGCCAGCACGCCATCAAAGTCACCACGATCCCATAGCATGCTGTTCAGGGCATTAAGGCTTTCGCCATTGCCCGGCCAAAGATCGAGGGCCTGTCGATAAGCCCGCTCCGCCTCGGCATCCATTTTGCGATGCCGGTAGAGATTTCCCGTCGAGGCCCGCAACTTCGAGAACGACCGCTGCGCATCGTAGTCTTTCGCGTATTCAGGGTTGCCCTTGAGCTTCCTCACATAGGCATCCCAAAACTCAAAGTCCTTCCGCACGACATCGGCAGACAGCTCCTTCAACGGCTCCTTGTTGATGCGATAGACCAGCCCGTGCGGCTCGGCATGGTCGTAGGACCACGCCATGGGAAAACTCTCCTCCACAAAAAACTCATGCGCGTCCCGGTTTTTTTCCCAGATGAGCCGTGTCACCACGCTGTGCGGCAGTGACGGATCCACCGCCCCCTTCGCCATCGACGCCTCCATCTCCTTCGAGACGGCGTCATTGATTTCCTGCTCCGTTGGAAAAACCAGCGGCTTCTTTGGATATGCCTCCGCCCGTCCGAGCCAGCTTTCAAAGGCATTTTTTAGCTGCGGCCGATCCGCGCCGTAATGATCCGCCAGATACTTCCGGTAGAGCGGCTCCCCCACCCCGTTTTGGGTGATGATATACAAATCCCGCCTGTCAAAGTCGGGGTCACGCTTCACGCCGGGAGGCTGCATGCTTTCGCCCAGAATCATGTAGGTCGGCACGAAACGCCCCGGATCCGTTCCACCCAATACAACACTCCCGCGCGGGAGGTCTTTAATCATATAATGGCCGAAATCCCAACCGAACCACCGTCCGCGCTGGCTGCAGCCATCGTAGTTGAAAATTAGAGGCCACAGCGGCAGTGCCAGCATTCCGAAGCGCATCCAAGCAAGCCTTGGCAGCCGCGAGCAGAACCACAACGCACCTGCCATGAAACCCAAGCCCGCCAGCAAAGCAAAAATCAGATTCGTGTAAGTGTGATACGGCATCTGCAGCCACCAACCGCCTACATCCGTCTGCGCACCATCAGCCACCGGTTGCAAAATCGCCGCCAGCACAAAGGCGATCTCGAGCACATAAATCCAAGTCCGCGCCGCCACATTCTTCAAGCGCAACACCACCAGCAACGCCGCGAAATAGGCCACCACTCCAAGCGGAGTGAAGCTCCTCCCCAGTTGGAGCCAAAAAAAGCCAACCCAGTCCTGCAACTTCGCCAACAGGCCCTTTGCAGGCGGAGCCATCCCCGGCTGAGGCGCTCCATTTTGCGTCGTGGAAACAGGCGCGGTCCCCATCAGTTTTCCCAGCGAGCGGAGACTCTGCTGCGTGAGACTTCCGCCGTATTGGGAACGGTTGAACGAAAAAAAGAACCCCTCCGCCGTGCTCGTGTAGGCCCAGTTCATCGGGGGATTCGTCGACGACGCCAGCGGCATGTAGGCATACGGCAGCAAGCCCAGCGCCACCACAAAGGGCAGATACGCCACCAAGCGCCACTCCACCCGCATCCGCCGCACCGCGACAAGCAAGGCAAAGCCAGCCATCACACAATAGAAAAACCGGATCGCCGTCTTCAACACCGGAGCCTCGCCCGAGAGAATCGCAAACCCCAAATACACCACCAGCACCGTCATCGCACCCGCCACCACCAAATCCCAAAAAATCCCACGCCGCACGAGCAGCACCACCAAAAAAGGGAGCGGCGCCAATGCCACGCTGAGCTGATGATTGCTGAAAGACAGGGCCAGCAGAAAAAACGGCAGCATCAGCAGCCACAAACTCTCCGGCCGCCGCAACCACACATACAGCGAAGTCAGATAAAACCCGATCAGCAGGGCATGCAGCGTGTAAACCTCCGCGATCACCGCCTGCGACCACATCGACGCACTGAACGCAAAAAGCAAAGCCACCATCAATGTCACCACCGCATTCAGTCCCCGCCAACGCGCCACCTGCTCGCCCAGCATCCATCGAGTCGAACTCGAAAAAAGCATCGCCACCAAACCCGTCGCCAGCGCCCCGCAAAACCCGCTGAACAGGTTAATCTCCCAAGCTGCATTCCCAAATGGCAAAAGCTGAAAAAGCCATGCCAACATCGTCCAGAGCGGATATCCCGTCGGATGCGGCACACCGAAATGCTGCGCCGCCACCACAAACTCCCCCGAATCCAACAGCGTCACATTCGGAGCCGCCGTCCAAAAATAAACAACCCCCGCGACAAACGCCGCAACGACGCCAACCATCCAATCCGCCCGCGTCCAAATTCGCTCCGCGCGCGACATCTCATCCATCTCACTCATCCCCGCACCCTACCCAATCAAACGCTCCAAGCCACCGCGAAAATCGTGCCGCACTTGCCGCCCCCGCCACCTCATGCTAACAACAACCAGCTGGCTCCGCGCCGCCACACTCCAAATGCGCCCGTAGCTCAGTGGATAGAGCACCGGTCTTCTAAACCGATGGTCGCTGGTTCGATCCCAGCCGGGCGCGCATCCTTTCGAAGCCCTTCTGAAGGTGTCTGCGCAAGGTTTTCCTATATCCCCGCCACTTCGGCAGCGAACGGCGGATTTCGGGTTTTTTCCTCAACCCATTTTTACTGCTTATTCTAATTCTCTTTCAAGTTGAGACTAATTATCCATGGCCACGCGGTGATGCTTTTCACCCTTGCGGTGTCCAAAGCTAAAGCTGGAAGGTCTTTTTCCAGCTGTGCAATTACGGCCTTCATTTCGGAGAAAACGCGGTTGGGAAAGGATTTTTCCCGGATTTCATCCCATAAATGTTCCACGGGATTAAGCTCTGGCGAGTAGGGTGGAAGTCGGTAAAGTCGAATGTTCTCTGGTATGATGAGTTCTTTGGAAACATGGGAACTGGCTCCATCGACGATCATTACCATGAAGTCTTCCGGGTGCGCGGCGGCAACTTGCGCAAGGAGGGTGCTGAATGTTTCGGTGTTCATTTTCTCTGCAAGCATCCAGTCAAACTCGCCACCAGCGGGGTTGACTGCTCCGTAAACATAGGTGAACTGGCGCTCGTAGCCGTTGTCGACAACGGGGCGCAAGGGCATCGGGGCCCAGCAACGGCGGATTCGCACCATGCGTCCAAAGCGGGCTTCGTCCTGAAAGAGGATTTTCACCTTTCGGTCTTTGACGACTTCGGGTTGGAGGATGTCCGCCAAATCTTTCGGGAGTTTTTTTTCCAGTCTTCTTGGACCTTGGGGTCGCTTTTGGGGTGTCGGGAGCTACTTTGCGCCATCCGTGGCGGGCCAGCAGTTTGTAAACAATTGAGGCAGCGACCGGTTTTTTCAGGTGCTGGGCGAATGGGAGAGACGACGACCATGCCGCCCGAAGCAGCTTTCTCGAGCCAGGGTTGAAGGAAGTCTTTTTCTTGAGTGGAACTCATGAGTTGATGGCGGCGCCCTCCCCAGTTGCGAGGCGGCGCGGAGGTGGTTTCAGCGAATTGAGTGCGGAAGGTCTTTTGCATGCGCGGAACGGTGGCGCGGCCAACACCAAGGATGGCCGCCGTCTCTTCCAGAGTGGCTCCAATTCGTGCTGGAAGCAAAACGGACTGACAGAGTCGAAGTGTGCTGGCGCACTTGGTGTCCTTCGCGATTTCTTGGGCTTTATTGACGAGGTCGGGGTCGATGGTGGGTTTTCTTGCCATCCATACATAGTATCAAAATACATCTCATCTTGAAAAAGAATTAGAATAGGCAGGTTTTACCTGCAATCCAACACAGAAAGAATCGTGCCTAGCACATTAACCATAAACGGGATGAGTCGTTTTTAAGGGCCGACTAAGTAGAGTAGGGAGAAAAGTCACGAGATAAGAAATCTCGGCAGCGCGCCACAGGCGCGTTGATTGCTTCGGCCTCGATGCCGTCATCAAAAAATCTCATCATTCCAGTTCTTCCCATCCTTGCACCCAAGGAACTCAGCAACTTTCCTGATTTTCCCCTTTCGGATACAGCGACCGCACATGAAGGAATCCTATCCACCCTCGCGATTTCAAAAAGTGGTTCAGCTCTTCTTTAATCTCTCCTTGACCACATCTCCCAGATACTTCTGGACAGTCCGCTTCATAGGACGTGCTCCGAGAGCCTTGGTGATTCCCTTACGGATGAGCATCTCAACGGTTTCCTCATCTACCGACAGTTCGATCCCCATCTTTTGGTAACGCTCGATCTCTTCCCCAATCACGATCAAGGCAATCTCTCTTTGGGTATCCGGGGTGAGAGGTCTGAAGACGATCTTCTCATCAAACCTCCCAATTAATTCCGGTCGGAAGTGCCGGTGTAGCTCCGCAAGAACAGCCCGCTCCAATGTCGCAAACGGCAACCGTGTGGGTCTCATCAGTTGATGGGACCCGATGTTGCTTGTGCAAACCACATAAAAACCGCTCAGGTGATAGACACGGTGATCGGCCAACGTAATCCGTGCCGCATCGAGCATCTGAAGGAATAAATCCCAGATCAGCCTCTGGGCCTTCTCCACCTCGTCAAAAAGTAGGATCCCCCGAGAATGAGACTCCAAGACCTTCCCAAGCCGTCCGGGCATCCCGTTTTCATCCCCAAGGAAGAGCATCCATTGCCATGGCTTGGCCGGCGATCCAGCCTGTGGTCCAGGCGGCTTGGAAGTTGAAGCCTCCGGTGATGCCGTCGATGTCGAGGGCTTCGCCGGCGAAGTGGAGTCCGGGGACGATGCGGCTTTCCATGGTTTTGAAGTCGACTTCGGGCAGGGGAATGCCTCCACAGGTGACGAATTCCTCCTTGTTCGTGCTTTTTCCTCGAACGGGAAACTCGGTGGATGTGAGGAGGGTGGCGAGTTTGAGGGCTTGGGGACGGGACAGGCGGGCCCATTTGGTGTCTGGGTCGATGCCGGCTTGAATGACCAATGACTCCCAGAGGCGCGCTGGCAGGGGGTTCCAGCGTGTGCGGAGGATTGTTTGACCTCCGGATGTCTCGCGGCGGGTTTGGAGTTCCTCCAGAAGGGCATCGCGATTGGTGTAAGGAAGCCAATTGATCCGCAGGGGGAATTCGTAGCGGAGGGCGTGAAGTTCCCTGGCGCCCCATGCGGAGAGCCTGAGGACGACTGGACCGCTGAGTCCGGCGTGCGTGACGAGCAGGGGGCCTTGTTCTTTTAAACTGGTTCCCGGCACGGAGGCTTGGACAGATGCAAGGGAGAGTCCCGGCAATTCCCGGAGCCAGGGGGTGTCGATCTGGAAGGTGAAAAGTGATGGCACGGGCGGCATGAGGGAATGCCCGAGGGCGACAACCGGGTGTCGCTCGGGGCGACATCCCCCGCCCGCCCAGAGCAGGCGGTCGCACTCCATGCGCTCGCCATTTGAGAGAGCGAGAAGGAAGCCTCCGCCGGGGCGTTTATCGATGGAATGGAGCGCTGTGCCGGTGAGGACACGGAGGCCGGACTTAGCCGCAGCGGAGGTGAGGCAATCGATGATGGTCTGCGAGGAATCGGTGACGGGAAACATGCGTCCATCGGCTTCTGTTTTCAGGCGGACACTCCGGCTTTCAAACCAGGCCACTGTGTCGGCGGGGCCGAAGCGGGTGAAAGAACCGATAAGCGCCCGCGAGCCGCGTGGATAGCGCCGGGAAAGCTCGCGCGGATCGAAGCAGGAGTGGGTCACATTGCAGCGTCCACCGCCGGAGACGCGAACCTTGGAAAGCGTGCGTGGACTTTTTTCCAAAATGACAACGCCGGCATGAGGCGCGGACTCGGCGGCTGCAATGGCACCAAAAAAACCTGCCGCGCCGCCGCCGACAACGACAATCTTGGGTTGGGATGCACTGGCCACGCGACATTAACCACAAACGCGGAGGCAAAGGCAAAGAAGAAGGCGATACACGATCAACCCGGCTTGCGCGGGCTCCGTCTTGGATTTAACGGTGTCTTTATGAAGGCCGTTCTTTTTCTCACAACGCTGGCTCTTGGCAGCGCACTGTGCTTTGATGGAGCGATGAATGACGAGATCGCGGTCGTAGGCGGCGGGTGTTTCTGGTGTGTGGAGGCCGTTTATCAAGGGCGCCCGGGCATCAAATCCGTGGTGAGCGGATATGCTGCGGGAAAAAATCCGAATCCGACCTACGAGGAGGTTTGCACGGGACAATCGGGTCACGCGGAGGTGGTGAAAATCACCTTTGATCCCTCGCTGGTTTCCTACAGCAAAATTCTCGAACTCTTCTGGGACGCGCATGATCCCACGACGCTAAACAGGCAGGGCGCCGACCGTGGCACGCAATACCGGTCAATCATCATCGCGCAGAATCAAGACCAACGCAATTTGGCGGAGAGGTCGAAGAACGAAGCCCAGGCTCGGTTTCGCGACCCGATCGTGACCGAGATCGTCGATGCCACCGAATTTTATGCCGCTGAGGATTACCATCAGGACTTCACAGCGAGAAATCCCTCCCACCCGTATGTCCGGGCGGTGATCACTCCCAAATTGGAGAAATTGCAAAAGAAGGCCGATTGAATCTTGACCGATTGGCAAATGTCGAAAGAGTTCTGCCTCTATTCGCCACGGCGATGTGTTCATTGAATATGGTGGTCTATGTAAAACCCGGTTGTTTTTGGTGCACCGACGCACTGGCTTGGCTTGAGGCGCGCGGCATCGAGCACAAGGCTGTCGATGTTTTTTCCGATCGCGGGGCATTTTCGCGGATGAAGGAAATTTCGGGGCAATCGAAAGCTCCCACCCTTGAGATGCCGGATGGCGAGGTGCTGGCGGATTTCGATGTGGGACAATTGGAGCGTTTTTTAAAAAGGGAGGATGCCCGGTGATTTCGGAACTTTTCATCGTAGCAGCGGCGGGAGTGATGTCGGTCGCGCTGCGCAGTTTTCACAATCAGGCTTTTTTTCGAATCGGCACGCTTGGTTTTATCGGCACATCCTTTTTGGCGGGCTGGCTTCTCGGCGGGAGTCTGATTCTGGGAGCGGTCTTTGCCTCGACATGGTTTCTCCTGCCATGGCTTGAAATCTTGACCCGCGTCCGGAAGTTGCGTCTGCCGCTGGATCGCCAACTTGAAAAGTGCGCACCTCCGCCATCCAGCAGGTTTCCCGATTTTTCAAGCCTCTCGGATGAAATGGAGGCGCTGGGCTTCGAGTATGTGGACGATGTGGATTGGAACCACGACGACACGCGGCATTTTTACCGTCTTTTCTACAATCCGGAGAAGCGTGCCTCGGCTTCGATCTGCCTGCTCGAGCAGGACAGTTTTTCGTTTTTCTATGTCACCTTCACATCGCGGGCGGCGGATGGCCGGGTTTTCGTGACATGGAACTATCCGTTTTCCTACGGCATGCATTTGCTGCCGCAGACAGTGATGAATGCAGTGGACGAGGAATTGAGCGTCGAGGAACTGGCATTGTCGCACATGGATTTTCTGGGTCATCAAGGCGCCTTTGAGCCTCTGCCCATGGAACCGGAGGGCCTGCGCGCGGAAATCGAGAAGGAACTCCGGAGACAACTTGAGCACAACATCGCGAGGGGAATTCTGGTGAGCGACAAGAATGAACTGATCCGCTACTCGGTGCGCGGGATGTTTTTCCTGTGGGGCCAGTTCTTGCGGGAGTTCGTCAAGTTTTCCTGAGGGGCTCGCTTACTCCGGCGACTCGTTCCAGAATTTCTGGAAGGCCTCGGCCCAGTCGCGGGTCTCAACGCGGGACCGACCGGATGCTCCCATGCTTTTTCTGAGATCGGCATCAGCAGCGAGCTTGCGAATGGCCTCAGCCAGGTCGGTTGCGTCCTGGCCTTTGGTCACAAAGCCATCAACGCCGTGGGAAACGAGATCCCTCGGCCCTCCCACATCCGAGACAATAACCGGTATTCCGCTGGCTTGGGCTTCGAGGATGACATTTCCGAAGGTGTCGGTGGTGCTGGGGAAGACGAAGAAATCAGCAGAGGCGTAGGCGCGGGCGAGATCCTCACCGCCGAGGTAGCCGGTGAAAATGGCATCACTGAGGAGGCGCTTCATCTCGGCCATGTAAGGGCCGTCACCAACAAGAACGGGGCGCACAGGCGTGCCGGACTCCGCGAGACGGCGCGTGGCTGCGACGAAAAGGTCGAGGTTTTTCTCCTTCGAAACCCTGCCGACAAAAAGCATGGCGAGTTCACCCTCGCGCAATCCCCGCGCCTCCCAGAAACGGCGGTCGCGCTTCGAGGGATGGAAGAGATGGGTATCCAGCCCGCGTGGCAGGATGCGAAGGCGCTCACGGGGAATGCCCCGGTCGATCCAGCATTTGCGGTAGTCCTCGGAATTCACATAGAGCACATCGAGCTGGTTGTAGAACCAGTGCATGTAATTCCACGTGAGGGTTTCCATGAAGGAGTCGTCCGTGAGGATGCGGACATATTGTGGAAAGTCGGTGTGGTAAATGCCGACGGCGCGAAGGCCGAGCATCTTGGCGGCTGCGAGGGCGCAGAGGCCGGTTGGGCCAGGCGTGCTGATGATCAGCTCCGTGAAACCGCCGCGCTCGAGATGGTCAAAAATCTGGAGAACCGGAGGAAAGCTGAGGCGCTGCAGCTCATACTCGGGCAATTCGAACTCGCCGATCGGCTCGAAATTTTTCAGGGGAACACCATGATCGGCGATCTCCGAGCGGCAGGTCATAATGGTGACATCATGCCCCGATGCCACGCCGGCGGCGGTCATCTTGCGGATCGTCGTCGCGACGCCGTTCACATCCTCCAGCGTGTCGGTGAACCACGCGCGCTTCTTGTTTTTGAGGAGCTCCGGCACCTTGCCTGCGACGGGAAGTGCTGTCCGCCTCAACCAGTCCCGCTTCGGCAGGCGGAAGGCGTGGATGTAGGGACTCAGCAGCGCCACGACTGGCACAAGAGGGATGATGGTCTGGATGCTTTCGAGAAATTTGCCTTTGGAGATTTGCTGAATGAACTCGGTGACGAGGCGGTAGCCGATTTTGTTGGCGATGAGATTCGCCATGAGAAAAGCGCGCCGCTCCGCCTCGGCGATCCCGGCGGTGTCCCGCGCCATGGCGGCCTTGAGTTCCGGTTGATTCAGCGCATCCGAGAGCTGCTTCCAGAGCGACATGTTGCCGGACTTGGCGATTTCAAAGATTTTCCCTGTGAGGATGCCTTGCGTGAGGAATCCAAACTTGTCCAAAAGCGAAAACTCCGTCGGGTCGCGCCCCTCCATGAAACGCGAGGTGATCTTCTCAAGGAGAACGGATGTCGGATCGTCCGGCTTCAAAGGAAGGCGCGCCTTGGCGTATTCGATGGCCGTGCTGTAGGTGCTGTGGGCCATCGCGAGAGGCGTGCCGGGCTGTCCACCGGCCTCACAGCGACCTGTGCGGATGTTTTCCAAAAAAGCCAAAGCGTCAGTGGCGGCCGGAGTTTCGGTGAAAGCAACAGCCGGACTCGTGCCGCCTTGGTCGTCAGAGCCGCCGGTGAAGACTTTTTTCCACGGCTCGGGATGCGTCGGGGAAATCCCTGTGCGGGCATTGAAAATTTCGATCTGACGCGGAGTCAACGAACTCAGGACCTCACGCGCGGTCTGGCTCAACAACCCGCCGTAGCGACCATTAATCGACTCGAAATGACGGAACAGGAGAATGAGCTTTTGAAGATGCATCTCGGTGAGCTTGCCATTCACACTGTGAAAGGGATGGGCCACCGAGTGGGCGATGTTTTCGGAAAAAAGATACTTCTGCAGGTCGTAAATGCTCTCCCTCGCCTGCTGGATATCGCGGTGTTGAGACTCTGTGATGCCCCACACGAGAAGATGCACACGGCATTCGTCCTCGGGAAAAACCGTGGAAACCTCCTCGCCGATGATCACATCGGGGAGGTGCGCGATTTCGAGGCAACCATTGATGGTATTTTGATCCGTGAGGGTTACAAAGCGCATGCCGGCGGCCCGGAGCATGCTGTGGAGTTCAAAGGGGTCCGAGGCGCTCGCTGGAAAATCCAGACGCCGCAAAACCCAGTCCGCCGCCCGGTCGCTGTGACGGGAGTGGATGTGCAGATCGGCGCGCGTTGTGGAACGACTCATTCTTGTTCTCTCATTCTGACGAGCCACTGCTGATATGTCATTGCCAACCTTCCCGCAAGCGCGGCGGATGTGATGCTCAAAATCTGATTCCGGATCGCGCCATGATCCCAATCCGGCGGGTGAATCCCCACGCGCAGCAGAGGCGCATTCCGCAGGCCGATGGCCAGAAGTTTATTCCAAGCGAGGCTGCACACGCGCCGCCACGGCGCACGCACGCTCCAGACGAGGCTGCGCGCGCTGTGAATGTCGCCGCTGTTGAAATCACTCACCGTCGCAATGCGCGTGGTGTATTGAAAACCCAGAGCACGCACCGCGCGTTCCGCATCGTCTCCCAAAAGCCATGCAGGCGCTATGAAGCCGGCGGGCGTCAATCCGCAGGCTGTGAATTCCGAGAGACCCAAACTCAGCCTCTCACGCGCGTCATTTTCACTCAGATCAAAAAACTCCCCCTCGCCCGCTGTGTAGGATTGGGTGACCATTTTTTTATAAACCCCATCACCGGGGTTGCGCTCCCGCAGATGGTAGAAGCCGTGCAGAACAGCCTCGTGTCCCTCTGCAACGCGTTCCCGCAACCACGCGGCAAAGGCGGGATCACACGAAATCCGTCCTCGCCTGTGGTGATCCGGGATCACGAGCAACGATGTCGCGGCGCAACCAATTTTTTTCAGGTCGTCCAAAATACGCTCGGTCTTGCGAAGCGTGAGCGGACTCACATCGTGGATGGATGCCACCAGGGCGCGGTCGGTGTGTGTTTTTTGCATTTGCCAAGTCGGCATCTTGCGCGAAGGTAACGGCAATGTCAGACGAAAACCAGAAGCCATCAAACGACAACCGCCAACGGCAAGGCGGAGGTCAGGACCCACAACTCAACTGGCGCGGCCTCGTGCTCTTCGCCATCGCCTTCGCCCTCATCGGCGGTGCGTTTTTATTCCGGGGAAACAATCTCGCCCAGATTCAGCAAATCCAATACCCGCGCTTCATCCAATTGGTGAAACAAGGCAAGCTGGTGTCCACACCCGAGTCGCCACTCCAACTCGTCGTGGAGGAAGGCCGGAACACCCAGTATTTCGAAGGCAAATTCAAGCTCCCCTCGCCCACGACAGGCGAAGAGGTGCCGATGTCTTTCCACACTCCGATCTTCACGCAATTTAACGGCTCGGAAATCGAGCAGGCCCTCAGCGAGGCAGGCATTACTCCAGCGATTACTCCCAAGTCCGATCTTCTTGCATCGGCGATCGTGAGCTTCCTGCCGATCGTGTTTTTCCTGGTCATCCTCTATTTTTTCTTCCGCTCGCAAATCAAGATGGCAGGCAAGGGCGCGTTGAACTTCGGCAAGTCCAAGGCTCGTATGCTCTCGAAGGATAAAAACCGCATCACCTTCAAGGATGTCGCCGGCGTGGAAGAGGCGAAGGACGAGGTTCAAGAACTGGTGGAGTTTTTGAAGGATCCCAAAAAGTTCCAAAAACTCGGCGGCCGCATTCCCAAAGGCATTCTCATGGTCGGCTCCCCGGGAACCGGCAAAACCCTTCTTGCCCGCGCCATCGCAGGCGAGGCGGATGTGCCTTTCTTCTCGATCAGCGGTTCGGACTTCGTGGAAATGTTTGTCGGCGTCGGCGCCTCGCGCGTTCGAGACATGTTTGAGCAGGGCAAAAAATCCGCCCCGTGTCTGATGTTCATCGACGAAATCGATGCTGTGGGCCGCCATCGCGGACACGGCATGGGTGGCGGGCACGACGAGCGCGAGCAAACGCTCAACCAGCTCCTCGTCGAAATGGACGGCTTCGATACTCAGGAAGGCGTCATCATTATCGCAGCAACCAACCGCCCGGATGTCCTCGACCCCGCGCTCCTGCGGCCGGGCCGGTTCGACCGTCAAGTCACCGTGGCGCTGCCCGATGTGAAAGGCCGCGAGGAAATCCTCAAGGTGCATGCCAAAAAGGTGAAAGTCGCCGAGGGCGTGAACCTCGCCGTGCTGGCCCGTGGCACGCCCGGATACTCCGGTGCGGAACTGGCAAATGTCCTCAACGAAGCCGCCCTGCTCGCCGCAAGAAAAGGTCTCAAGGCTGTCACCATGCGCGAACTGGAAGAAGCCCGCGACAAGGTGCGCTGGGGCAAGGAACGCCGCAGCATGGCCATGAGCGAGAGAGAAAAAATCTCCCCCGCATGGCACGAGGCTGGTCACGCCATTCTGAATGTCCTCCTCGAGCACACGAGCCCGCTGCACAAAGTGACCATAATTCCGCGCGGCCCATACCTCGGAGCGACCATGTATTTGCCAGAGGGCGACAAATACTCGACCCAGCAAAAAGAAGCCCTCGACCTCCTTGCAGTCACGATGGGTGGACGCATCGCCGAGGAGATGTTCACCAATGACATCTCGAACGGCGCTTCGGGTGATATCCGTCAAGCCACCAGCCTTGCCCGCAAGATGGTTTGCGAATGGGGAATGAGCTCGCTCGGAATGATCAGCTTCGCCGACGGGGGCGAGCATGTCTTCCTGGCACGCGACATTTCCCGCCCGAGGGAATACAGTGAGCACACCGCGCAGCAAATCGATACCGAGGTGAAACGCATCATTGACGAGGCTTATGAACGGGCCCGCGTGCTTCTCGAAGAACGCCGCGCTGCTGTGGAGACACTTGCCAAAGCCCTGCTCGAATACGAAACCCTCGACGCGTCGCATGTGAAGGAAATCCTCGACCACGGGAACATCCAAAACCCGCCAATCGTGGAGGTCGCTCCCCCACCCCTGCCGCCACCACCGACCGACTCCGCACACGAACCGCAGTCGCCCATCAAGCCTGAGTTTCCATCCGGGGGACTCCCTGCCGCAGCTCCGGCGTAGTCGAGGCCAGCTTTCAAGCACCTCTTTCTATCGAAGTTCAGAATGAATCCAACCGATGCCGGTTTTTCCAAAATGGGCATCGAAACCGCGCAGAGGCATGTCTTCCTCTGCGTGGGCCCGGATTGCTGCGCCGAAAGCCATGGGCTTGAGACATGGGAGGCTTTGAAGGAGCAAATCAAAAAACTTGGGATTCCAGTTTTGCGATCCAAGGCGGCATGTTTTCGAATCTGCTGCAAAGGCCCATGGATGCTCATCTATCCCGAGGGCGTCTGGTATGGTGAAGTGACTCCAGAGCGATGCGAACGCATCATCGAGGAGCACTTGATTGGGAATGCACCCATCCAAGAATGGATCGTGCGCGAGCACCCGCTTGGTGCCTGATGCTTCCCCCAGCAACGGATTGTCAGGGCACTGGACACCTGTCATTTCTCTGCGATGTCCTTTTTAAAATTTGAACTGAAGAACCGCTGACATGCTCACCATCCGAAATCTTAAAAAATCCCACGGCGGCCGATTGCTTTTTGAAGAAGCCGACATGCAAGTCAACTATGGCGAGCGCATCGCATTGGTCGGTCCCAACGGTGCCGGCAAATCCACGCTTTTTTCGCTCATTTTAAAAAAAGACGAACCGGATGACGGAACGGTTCAACGCGACGAATGGACCACGCTTGGCTACCTGCCGCAGGAGGCCGAGGCTGTGCATTCCGAGACCGCTCTGGACATCGCCTGCGGGCGCGCGGGCGAACTTCAAGCGCTCGAAAAACAACTCGCCGCACTCGAAGCCGCCGGAAATGTCGAAGGCGCTGAATACCTCGAGGCCCACGCCAAACACGAGGCGCTCAGCAGTTCGCATGTCGAGGCGAAGGCCAAAAAAATGCTCACCGGCCTCGGCTATCGCGAATCCGATTGGAGTCGCCCCGCACGCGAACTGAGCGGTGGATGGGTGATGCGCGCCCACTTGGCGCGACTTTTGGTCATGGAGCCCGACCTTTTGCTCCTGGACGAGCCAACCAACCACTTGGATCTCCTCTCGCTTCTCTGGCTGCAGCAGTATTTGAAGACCTGCTCCAGCGCGCTTTTGCTAATCTCCCACGATCTGGAGTTCATGGATGCCCTCATCGACGGCGTTTACGAAATCGCGAATCCGAAGCTCATCCACTACAAGGGCAACTACTCCGCCGCGATGGAGCAACGGGAGCGCAACTACGAGATTCAAGCCGCTGCTTACAAAAACCAACAAAAGGAAATCACCGCCCTTCAGGAATTCGCCGACCGCTTCCGATCCGTCTCCTCAAAAGCCGCCCAAGCCCAGAGCAAGCTGAAGCAGATCGAGCGCATGGAAAAAATCGAGCGCCCCGAGCCTCCGAAGAAACCCTTCCGTTTCCGCATCCCCCAACCCGAACGCGGCGGACAACGCGCCGCCATGCTCGAGGGAGTTCAGATGGCCTACGGCGACCATGTGGTTTACAAGAACCTCGACCTCCTCATCGAACGCGGCGAGCGGGTCGCCCTCGTCGGGCCGAACGGCGCAGGCAAATCCACGCTCATCAAAATCCTTGCAGGCGTGGTGGAGTTTCAAAAAGGCAAGTGCACTTTCGGCAGCAATTCCAAGATCGGCTACTTCAGCCAGCACCGCGCCGCGACGCTTAATCCGAATCACTCCCTGCTTGAGGAAATCCTCTCCTCAAACGGCACCCTCCGCGAAGACGAAGCCCGCAGCATCCTCGGCTCGTTCCTTTTCAAGCGCGACGACATCCATAAAAAAACAGCGGTGCTGAGCGGCGGAGAAAAAACCCGCCTCAACCTTGTGAAGTTTCTGGTGAATCCCCCAAACCTCCTCCTCATGGACGAGCCCACGACGCACCTCGACATCCTCACCGTCGAGTCCCTCGTTCTCGCCCTCGAAGCCTACGAAGGCACGCTGGTGTTCATCTCACACGATGTCCACTTCCTGCGAAAACTCGCCAACCGCGTCCTCCACATCAATGCAGGACAGGTCAACTCCTACCCGGGTGGCTACGACTACTTCCTCGAAAAGTCGGGACTCCTCGGCTCCGAGCGCTTTGCCCTGACGGCGGAATAGCGTGGTATTTGACAGATCGGCGTTCGCTGTGAGCCTCATGAAGATGATTTTTTTCGCAATCCTTCCTCTCCTCTTCGCTTCTGTTTCCGCACAGGCGGCTTCGATCCCTCCATTTGAGCAACGCTTGCCGATGGAGGTTGTTTTCAAAGGCGGTGAAAAATTCCAGCGTCTGGTGAAGCAGGCCCAACGCGAAAACTGGGCGACCTTGCCGATTGGTGAACGCACAGCACGAGTGGGCAAGGCGCTTCTCGGAACCCCCTATGTCAATTACACGCTTGAGATTCATGACCGCATCGAATCGCCATCAGTGAATTTCCAAGGTCTGGATTGCTGGACATTCTACGAAATCTCCCTTGCCTTCGCGCGCATGCTAAGCCTGAAGCCCGGCGATTACACGCCGGAGGATCTCCTCGCCCTTGTGGAACTCGAGCGATACCGCAACGGACGCTGCGATGGCGGTTATCTCAGCCGAATGCACTTTCTTGAGGAGGTCTTTGCCGACAACGAGGCGCGCGGACTCTCGGTGAACCCCACGCGCGATCTCGGCGGCGAACCGCTTCAACGCCAAATCCGGGAAATGACATCCGCCTGGAAAAGCTACCGCTACCTCCGCAGCAACCCCGCGCTTCTGCCCGAAATGGGACGCATTCAGGAAAAAGTATCCGCCCTGCCCGTCCACCACATTCCCAAGGATCAAGTCGCCTCGATCGAAAAATACATCCACACCGGTGACATTATCGCCATCACCTGCCGGGACGGCTCCGCCTACACATCCCATGTCGGCATCGCCGTGCGCAAGGGCAACGGAACGCACTTCATGCACGCCACATCCCGGCGCGACAAGGGCCGCAAAGTGATTCTCGACGGCCGCATCTCCGACTATCTCAAACGCTCGGACGAGCACTTCGGAATCGTTATTTACCGTCCTTTGGAACTACCCGCCGCCTCGAGAAATGTCGCCGCAGTGCAGTAAGCATGTCGCTCTATGGATAAAAACCACCATTCACACGACAGGCTTTTTAGGCACGCCATGTCACTGCCGCT
>JBJTGE010000299.1:0-2308 GCA_046093785.1 Spartobacteria bacterium | reverse complement strand
GAACTTGGCACGCTATTTGAGCTGGCTTGGCGTGATTGGAACGGCCTGCGGCGGGCTTTGCAGTGGAGTCACTTTTTTTCTGGGAGCCGGGATGTGGAGTCAAAACATAGGCGATGCAGGTGTTTCAATTCCGTGGTTCATCATGCCGATTTTTTTAATTTTCCAGCGATTCCCGAAAAACAATGAAGCCTGATGCTGATCCTGCGACTGGTGCTTTGATGGAATGCCCCGACTTTATGAAAAAACCTCTGCACCCCGACCCGAGTGATCCGATGCTGGATTCCGTCGTTTTAGCGCAATTGGCAAAGTCCCGTTGCGAGGACACGAAGCGGGCTGTGGCGCTGAATCCGAACGCGCGATTGGATGTGCTGCGTGTGCTTTGGCTGGAGTATCCGGAGTGTGTGCTGGAGAATCCGGTTTTGATGTTGTGGGAGGTCACCTCACCGAGCGAAATTCCAGATTTAATCGGGCAGCCGGTGCTCTTGGAGCTTTTTAATTCTCTGAGGGGGAGGGAGGAACCGCTTCCGGAGATGCTTTTCAGTGGGCGCCGGCTGGGTTTGCTGGCCAGCGCGGCGTTGGATGAGTGTAACGCGGCTGTTTTCAAAATGTTCCCTATTGATTCCGATCCAGACATCAGGAAGACATTCATCCAAGCCGTCCAACCACATCCGCGATGTGAATTTTTCTTTAGCAAGGCCGCCGATGAAATCTGGCGGGCTCTTGCAAACGACCCTTGCGAGGCGGTGGTTCTCAAGTTTGCCGAGTTGCTTGGAAAATATGAACAGGGAGAGGAGCCGATGCGTCCTGTTTTTATCGAGTCCACGCTGGCGCTGGCGGGCCGAAAAAACCCGAAGATTCAACAAACGCTGGCCCGATGCGCCTATTTGCCGAGCGGGACTGTCGATCTCCTGATCGAAACAGGCGATGCGCGCACGAGAGCCCTGTTGACCGGCGCGCGGTTGGCATCCCTCACGGCGCAATTGAAACTGGCGGGCGATCCGGCAAAAGCCGTTCGTTTGGCCATGGCCAAGGCGGCGACGCAAGCCGGGGTGCTGCGCGCCTTCCGGATGGATGACGACCCTGCCGTGCTGAAGGCTGTGTTGGCGAACAAGAAGACGCCGAACGATGTGCGGTGCCGAATCGTCCGGGAGGCGGTTCCCGAGGTGCAGGAGGTGCTGTGCGATTCGGCGAATTATCTGGCAATACCATTTTATCTCGAATGCAAGCCGCACCTGACGGCAAAAACGCGGGCGGGCCTATGCCAACGCGAGGGTCTCCACGCCGAGATCCTGCTGGATTTGGTGCACGACGTCGAGGAGAGCGTGCGGATGGCTGTGGCCCTGGATCTTGAAGCAAAAGCCCGCACTCATTTCCCGGTATTGATCGATAGGATTTTGAACGACTTTCTTCGGGATCCCTCGGAAAAAGTTCGTCTGGCGGTCATCAAAAACAATCACCTTTCGGAAGAGCAAATCCACCGGTTGCTGTGCGACGCCTCGGAAAATGTGCGTGCCGGAATGGCTGGGCACTTGCTTGAGAAGCTTGCCGATTTCAGGCGAGGCAAGGCGCTGGAAAGCTACGAGGAGCTCTACTTGGAATTCGCTCCTCAATTGACCGGAATGGCCGGGGACCCCTCACAAAAGGTGCGCCTGGCCGTGGCTGCGGCGGCCGAAACGCCTCCGAATGCCTTCTGGTCGCTCTATGAGGACAGTGACCCAATGGTGGCCGGAATCGCGGCCCGGGCATCATGCCTTCCTTTGGGATATTATCTCGACGAGGGTGCCAAAATTTCGCATCGGAAAAAACCGTCGCGTGCTTTGGTGAAAAACTTGGCTCAATCCGGGAATCCCTTCCTGCGCCATATCGCCGCGAAGTCTCCGCATACAACGATCCGCGACCTGCGACGCTTGTCAGCGGATGCGAATTCTTATGTGGCCGAGGCGGCCGCGCACCGGCTCGAAGTCCGCGAATACTACAACGGGGGGCTTACTCCCGTGGAACTCGACCCCGGCCCTGAATTAGCCGTGGCATAGAACCACATTTCTGGCATTCTTAAAGTCCCAACCGGCAACTGTTTTTTCCTATGAGCAAAATCCGAAAAATCAAAGAAAAGAAATCCACACGCGGCGTGAGCACTCGCGCCGGAATAGAGCGCATCTTCCGAATGGTGAGCCTGCTTCAGAATGCGAGCGAGTCGGGGAAAAAGATCACCTGCACGACGCTGCAGGAGGAATTCGAGGTGGACCGGGCCACCGTGCTGCGGGACATCAGATTCATCTGCGACCGGTTGGAGATGGATCTCGAATGG
>JBJTGE010000298.1:0-3772 GCA_046093785.1 Spartobacteria bacterium | reverse complement strand
ATTTCAGGGGCAGGATGTTGAAGAACATCGTTTGGCGTCCATTGATGACGCGCTTGGCGGCGAATGCGGCTTCGGCCTTGTCGCGATCCAGTATGAACTGGCGGTCTCCGAGTGTGATGGTGGTGGTAGGCATTTTTAAATGAAGAATTGAGTTGGCAACTGCGTTGGCGGAACTTTCCGCATGCAACTTACGGCATGCGCGGGCGAGTGGATGTGCTTTTTATTTTTCAACCCCCTAAAAGTCAAAAAAAATCTCTATGTTGTGGAATTATTTTTGCCGACCACAATATATAGTGGTTTTCGAAGAGCATAATCCGGGCCAACTTTTTTGGTTTTTTAGGAAAAAATCAGCCTGGAGAGGGCAGTTTTTAAGTAAAAAAGTGCCGGATTTTTGCAAGTGGCATCGCACCATGCGCGCGCAAGGGTAAACGCGATTTTGAATCGCCTGGAAACTGAACGCAGGCGGCGGATGAATGCGGGCGGGAGAACCGCATGGAGACTGGTTTTGATTGTGACTTCCGGCCAACTTGACGAGGTGGCGTCGGCGAGTGGTTCGGCGGTTTCCGAGGGGATATTTGGGTCAAGCCGGAGGTCGACCCTCCCGGGGTTTGCGCGCTGCCGCGCGGGTTCTGTGGCTGCGTCGCAGTGATGGCTCTCGCTTGAATGGGGCTGAAAACAAGAGTGCCCGTGAAGTTTCCTCCACGGGCACCTTGCTATGAAAACCCCGAACCAACTCCGGGAAATTTTTTTACTTTTTAGCGGTCTTTTTCTTGGATGGGCGAACGACCACGAAGGAGCCATTGGCGCCTGGAATCGCGCCTGCGACCACGAGCACGCCTTCTTCTCCGCGCACTTGAAGGATGCGGAGGTTTTGGACGGTGATACGCTCGTCGCCCATGTGACCGGGCATGCCCATGTTTTTCCAAACACGGCCTGGAGTCGAGCGGTTGCCGATGGCGCCGTTCCGGCGATGCATCGTGGAACCGTGGCTGGCAGGCTGTCCAGCGAAGTTGTGCTTCTTGATGGTGCCTTGGAATCCTTTGCCTTTCGACTGGCCGATGATGTCCACGAATTGTCCGATTTCGAAATTGGTAACGGGAAGCGCAGCCGCTTCAGGAGCGGTTTCGCCGTCCGCAAGGCGGAACTCGCGAATGAAGCGTTTCGGGGTCGATGCGGATTTGGCAAAGTGACCGGTCATGGCCTTGCCAACGCGCTGGGGCTTTTGTTCCCCGTAGCCGACCTGAACGGCGGAGTAACCGTCTTTATCAGCTGTTTTGACCTGAAGAATGTGGTTGCCGCCGGCTTCGATGACGGTGGCAGGAGTGACACGGCCCTTGTCATCATAGATGCGGGTCATGCCGAGTTTTTTTCCGAGAAGTCCGATGCTCATGGCTTGAAATTAGATTTTGATGGTGATGTCGACGCCGGCGGGAAGGTTGAGCTTGCGGAGCTCGTCCACCGTCTTGGAAGTGGGCTCGACGATGTCGAGGAGGCGTTTGTGGGTGCGGATCTCGAATTGATCCATGGATTTTTTGTCAACGTGGGGGGAGCGGTTGACGGTGAAGCGCTCGATGCGTGTGGGGAGCGGGATCGGGCCGGTGACTTTGGAGCCGGTGCGCTTGGCTGTTTCGACGATTTCCGAGGCCGAGGCATCGAGAATGCGGTAGTCGAATGCCTTGAGGCGAATCCGGATTTTCTGACTATTTTGTGCTGCCATGATGATAAAGAGCGATTGAGGATTTTTCTTGAGCCCCCGAATCAGCGGGACGGGCAAATTAGGGATTCACCGTATTTTGGCAAGCGGATTTTCGGAGAAAATTTTAAAACTGGCAAAATCACAATTCCGCATCGCGCAGGGCGGCTTCGTGCAGGGCGGCACCAAAGCCCGGAAGGATGGATTGGATTTGGAGCCAGGAGGCGGCTCCAGCGGGCGCGGAGGGGTTGGCAAGATGCGTTTGCACAGCCCGCGCGATGCTGCCTGAAAACAGGTCGATGGTGCACTGCTCGAGTTCGGCATCGAATAGCAGGGTGTTGATGCGGGCGTCGGCCGCGTAGGAGCGCAGCAGACCACGCGCGGCGCGCAGGTATTTTTCCTGGAGTCCGGCGAATGGATTTGCGGCAGGGGATGAGAATCCCGCCGAGGCGGTGCGCAAGAGGCAGAGGGCGACATCGGAGGCCATTTTGTTGAGTCCGCCGCGCGGATCGGATTCCGAGAGCGTCTGGTGCTTGTGGTCGTAGCTCTCGGCAATATCGACCTGGCAGATTTTTTCCATTGGGGCCGTGCGGAAGACATCGGCCATCATGCCTGTCTCCACGCCCCAATCGGAGGGGAAGCGAAGGGATTCCGCAACGCGGCGGTGCAGGCAAACCTCGCCGCTGATCGGATAACGGAAAAACTGGAGCGGGCCGAGCGTCTGGGCGAAGCCTTCGATATCCTCCATGGCTTGCAGAAGCGGCGTGACGAGAAGACGCATGACGCGGCCGTTCAGCTGCGTGGAAAACCGGGCGCTGAAGCCCTTGCTGACATGAAAAGCCATCGCAGGATGCAAGACCGGAAAACAAAGGCGAACGAGCAGCTCGCGCTTGTAGTGGAGGATATCGCAGTCGTGGATGGCCACAGCGGCGGCATTTGTGCCCGCGAGGACTTGGCCGATGCAGAGCCGCATGTTGCGCCCCTTTCCCATCGGCCCGGGATCGAGGCCTGCACGCTCCATTTGAGCCAGCAGGCTAGTGATGCGAGGGCCGTCGTTCCAGAGGATGGCGACCTTTTGCGGCAGGGTGGAAAAAAGAAGGCGGGCCGTCTGAAAATCCGCCTCGACGCCCCCGTCGAGGCCGACCGTGATATGGCTAAGAAACCGCGCGCCGCGAAGCTCGGCCACGATGTCCGCGAGGACAGGGGATTTCAAATCCCGCGCATGGCAGGGCAGAACGAGGGCGAGCGGGGTCTCTTCGGCCAGTGACGACATCTCCTCCTCAAGGCGCTTGTAGTCGGGGTTTCCGAGCCGATGAAGCGTGGCAATCGTGCCGTGCTGATAAAAATCCGCCATAAAAGCGGCGACACTCTCAGCGCCTTCGAGGCATTGAGCAAGCCTGCGAAACTGCTAATCTCGGCCAATGAACATGCAGGCCTTCCCGTTCGATCACCTTCTGGTGGTGCACTACCACTGGCGTCCCGGCGGAGTGCGGCGGGTGGTCGAACTGACCTTGCCCGACATCGCAGCGGCAGCGGGCGATGCTCTTTCTGTGACTTTGTTGAGCGGGGGGGCGCCAGGCGAAGCGCCTGATTTAGCGCGCCTCGCGGGCCGGGCTGCCATCATCCACGAACCCGCCTGCGATTACTTTTCCAACCAAAGCGAGTCTCCCGAAGCGGTCTCGCAAAAAATCCAGCAGGCGATTTTTCGAGCCATGCAAGGGCACGATGCCTCGCGGACGCTGATCTGGTTTCAAAATCCGGCTCTGGCGCGAAATGTCATGCTCTGCCGGGAGATCTTCGACTTCGCAAAAAAAAGCGGCGCGGCCCTTTTGTTGCATCATCATGATTTCTGGTGCGCAGGCCGCTGGGCGCGCTGGCAAGAACTCGCGCGCTGCGGTTACGGCGACTTGTCAAAAGCAGCGGAAGTGCTCTTTGCCTCCGGCACACGCGCCGTGCATGCGGGCATCAATTTGCGGGATTGCCGGACGCTGGAGCGTTTTTTTCCAGGCAGGGCGTTCCACTTGCCCAATCCCGTCTTGAGCCGCTCCCCATCGCACTCTGCGGAGATTGATGCCGCCC
>JBJTGE010000297.1:0-9254 GCA_046093785.1 Spartobacteria bacterium | reverse complement strand
GCGCGTGCCGTGCTTTCGGCAGGGTTTGCATCCATCGAAGCGGCATCCCGCGCGATCCAGGATGTCTTTGCGGCGGGTTTTCTCCCGGCGGCTCTGGAAGTCGCCGATGAATTCACCTTGAATGCCGCCCGGGCCTACAGTCCCTCGGCAAAATTCCCGCCTGGCAAGGCGCAGGTGATTATCGAAGTGGATGGCCAACCCGCCAGCGTTCGGTCCGAGGCGTCCGATCTCGAAAAACTCCTGAAAAAGTCGGGCGCAGCTGGCATTCAAAAAGCCACCACAGCCGACGCCTGCGAAGCCCTCTGGGGCCTGCGCCGCCTTTATTCGCAATCCCTCAAAGCCACCGGACTCAAGAAACTGAACGAAGACATCGTCGTGCCGCGCGGGCGGCTGGTGGACCTCATGAAATTCGCCGCCCGGCTCCAAAAAGAATACGGCTTCCCCCTCGCCTGCTTCGGCCATGCGGGGGATGGCAACATCCATGTGAACATCATGGTCGAGAATCCGGACGATCCAGCGGTGCAAAAAAAATCCGCCGCCGCGCTCGACGCCCTTTTTACTCAAGTCCTCGCCTGGCAGGGAGCGATCACCGGCGAGCACGGCATCGGCCTCGCCAAAAAACCTTGGTGGACGCAGGCGCTGTCCGAAGAAACCCGCGCCCTCCATCAAACCCTGAAAAAAGCCCTCGATCCCGCCGGGCTCCTGAATCCCGGGAAATTTGTGTGAAGCCATTCGCGCCCCGGGCGGCTCCTGTTTTGACAACTAACGAGGCAGCTTGACCTTCGGAGTTTCAATAATGATCCGCTGCGTTTGTTCGGGGGTTTCGGATTTGACCTTGTTTTCTGCAATATAGTGGTCGAAAACCAGAACCGCTTCGGCACGCGAGGTGGTATCCTGCTCGCTGATGAGTTGCAAACGCTCGGAAGTGTCACGAAAGTCCACGCGCACTTTGCCACGGGTCAGCAACTGAATCATGATATTGAGGCAGAGACTGTTTGAATCACCCAATCTCATCAGATACTCACCGATTTTGTCGGAAAGTTTGATAGGCGGCCCTTGCGAGGAATCCCATTCTTCGACGATTTGAGAACCAGAGAACTTTCGAACTCCCACATGAATGAGGATTTTGGAGGCCGGCTTTTTCGGTTTGAGCGTCATGGTTAGGATCTTGTGAGGGGGAGTTTCGCTCTGGGAGGTTCCAAAACCACTTTTCGCGTGGATTCAAGAAGTTCGGGTTTTCCGCGATTTTCCTGAACCCAATGATCGAAAATTTTGACGGCCTCAATCCGGGAGACGCGGTCCTGTTTATTCACCAACTGGAGGCGCTCCGTGCTGTCGCGGAAGTCAACGCGCACCTTCCCTTCGGTGAGGAGTTGGACGATGATATTGAAGCAAAAGTCGTTCGAGTCGCCGATGCGCACCATATATTCCCCGATTTTACTGGAGAGGTTGATCGGTGCGTCGTGGTGTCCGGCATCAAAATCCTCGAGGCCCTCGGAATTGTGAAATTTTTTCACACTCACCTTCAGAAAAATATCGGATGAATATTTTGAAGGTATTGAGTGCATACGGCCTTGGAGAATCCCCCGTAAACTGAACGGTAGGCTCAGGTCAAGATTTTAATGTAAGCTTTTTGGCGCAGAGTATCGAGCCAGCGTTGCTGCACTTTCATACGCTCTTGCTGCATGAGGTTGCGCTCAATCTCGTCGCGCACCTCGCCAAGTGGCTTGACGGAAGAGTTTTTGCGGGCTTCCACGTAGAGGATGTAAAAGGAGTCGCCGATGTGTATGACGGGGCTTATGCCGCCGGCCTTGAGAGCGAAGGCGGCTTGAGTAAGCTTCTCATTGAGGGTGTTGCGTTCGATCCAGCCCCAATCGCCGCCAGTATCGCTGGTGCTTTCATCCTCGGAATACATCTGGGCCATGCGCTCGAATTCCGCGCCTCCGGCGAGCTTTTGGCGAATTTCCTCGGCCGTTTGCTTTTTGTCACCCCCGGAGCCGATGTCGTCCTTGTTGCCTTCGCGGAGGACGATCATGCGAAGTTTGACTTGTTCCGGCAGGGAATAGGCCTCCCGGTTTTTATCGTAAAAATCCTGCACCTGCTTGGGTGAGACGACAAAGTTGTCCGTGACCTTGGCTTGTCGCATGGCCTGCACGATGATCTTTTCTTTTTCGATCTCTTTGAAGCGGGTGAGCGTGTAGCCTTGGGCTTGGAGGGTTCGGACGAAGGCCGCGCGGTCGCCGCCGAATTCCTCGCGGATGATTGTCTGCACGCGGTCGTCCACGACATAGTCAGGGATGTTGGCACCCTTTTCCTGCATTTTGCGGAACTCCTGAAGGATGAGTTGGCGGTCGACGAGATCTTTGAGGGCGGCGAGTCTCATTTCCTTGACCTTGTCGGCGAGGTCGGGGCCACGGTAGGCCTCGCGCATGGCCCGCTCGCGGGCGCCGATGAGTTCGCGCACCTGCGAAATGGTGATCACATCGTTGTTCACGATGGCAGCCACGCCGTCGATGACCTCGGCCTGCTGGCCCAACGCGGCGGTAAGGGACGCGAAGGCGGCAAGGCAGGTTGCAAAAATGGCAAAAAATCGTCTCATCGGCTTGGCATCTTTTCCAGAAAGCTCAACACTCCGCGTAGCCTAAAATCGGGGTCGGGAACCGTCAAGCGGGGAAACCTGCCGCCGATCAAGATGTAGCTGCCGCCACGCGTGAGCATGATTTTTTCATCCTTCGCCTCGACCAAACTGATGCGGCGCTGCGAGGCCTCGATGCGGATCGCCGCGCAGAGCAGGGCATTCTCAAGAGACTCCGGGAGCGGGCCGAATCGATCGCGCCAGGCCGCGCGCAGGGCATCGGCCTCCGCGCGTGTGCCAACCTCCGCCAGTCGCCGGTAGGCTTCGATCCGCAGCTTCGGCTCGCCCATGTAGCCGTGCGGCACAAAAGAGGGAATGCCGCCGGACTTGATAAACTCGCCCTCCTCGGTGACCAGAAAATCCAAACGCAACGCTGTGGTGGCGCCGAAAGATTTCTGGCCCTTCACGGAATCCACCGCGCGGCGGAGCATCTTGCAGTAGAGGTCGAAGCCGACGGAAATAATGTGCCCGCTCTGCTCGGTGCCGAGGAGGTTGCCCGCGCCGCGAATTTCCAGATCGCGCATGGCGATTTTAAAACCCGATCCCAGTTCCGAGTATTGCTTGATCGCCGAGACCCGCTTGCGCGCTGCTCCGACGGACATCAATTCGCGTGGCAGGAGGAGGTAGGCGTAGGCTTTCGTTCCGGAGCGCCCGACGCGGCCGCGCAGCTGATACAGGTCCGCGAGGCCGAAGCGGTCGGCGCGGTCGATGATGATCGTGTTCGCATTGGGAATATCCAGGCCGCTTTCGATGATTGTCGTCGAAACCAGAATATCCGCTTTGCCCGCCACGAAACTCTGCATGACGCCTTCGAGTTCCTTTTCCTCCATCTGCCCGTGGCCGACGATGACACGCGCGCCTTCGCAGAGTTCGCGAATCCTTGCCGCGACGCGTTCGATGGTTTGAACCCGGTTGTGCAAAAAATAAATCTGCCCGCCGCGCGCGAGTTCGCGCTTGATGGCATCGCGTATGACGCGCTCGTCATAGCCGCACACGATGGTCTCGACCGGTTGGCGATTCGGCGGCGGAGTTTCGATTACAGACATATCCCTCGCGCCCATGAGCGAGAGGTAGAGCGTGCGCGGAATCGGCGTCGCCGAGAGCGTGAGCACATCGACGAGGCGAAATTTTTCCTTCAGCGCATCCTTGTGCTTCACCCCGAAGCGCTGCTCCTCATCGACGACGACGAGGCCGAGATCCTTGAAAAGGACATCCTGCGAAATGACGCGATGCGTTCCGACTATGATATCCACACTTCCTTCACCGAGCGCCTTGATCACTTTCTTCTGCTCCGCTGCGGAGCGGTAGCGGCTGAGGAGTTCGATCGTGACCGGATACTCGCTCATTCGCTCGCGAAAGTTCTGCCAGTGCTGCTGTG
Source organism: Spartobacteria bacterium (assembly GCA_046093785.1). Classification (GTDB taxonomy): domain Bacteria; phylum Verrucomicrobiota; class Verrucomicrobiia; order Chthoniobacterales; family Terrimicrobiaceae; genus UBA967. The sequence continues at coordinate 5,241 of JBJTGE010000297.1, read as the reverse complement.
CGAGGACCGTGGTGGGAGCGATGATCGCCGCCTGCTTGCCGCTCGTTACGGCTTTGAAGGCGGCCCGGATGGCGACCTCGGTTTTTCCAAAGCCCACATCGCCGCAGATGAGTCGATCCATCGCGCGTGTGGACTCCATGTCCGTCTTGGCATCGCGGATCGCCTTGAGCTGGTCCGGCGTCTCGGTGAAATGAAACGAGCGCTCGAACTCCTGCTGCCAGTGCGAGTCCGGCGGGAACGAGTGTCCCTCGGCCGTCTCGCGTTCGGCCTGCACCTTCAGCATGCGGGCGGCATATTGGTAAATGCCCTGCGTGGCTTTTTCCTTCGCCTTTTTCCATCGCGTGCCGCCCAACTCGGAAAGCTCGGGATATTTGCGGCCGAGGCCCACATAGCGCGCGACCTGCCAAGCCTGATCCAGCGGCACATAAAGCCGGGCGTTGTTGGCGAATTGCAGCACCAGCACTTCGCCTTCGCCGTCAGGCGATTTTTCGAGCCCCTCGTAGCGACCGATTCCATGGTCGAGATGCACCACGAGGTCGCCCGCCTCGAATTCCGAAAAATCCATCACCGCCCGGCCCGCCCGAACCCTCTCGCGCCTCAATGCCGCCCGGTGCGCGCGCTGGCTGGCCGAGCGCCCAAGCACCTCGGACTCCGCAAGGAGCGCCAACTTCGCCTGCGGGCAAACGAATCCCCGCGTCGCCCGCGAGGTGAGGAAAATCAAATTCGAAGTATCGAAATCGAAGTCCGCCGCCATCTCGCGAAACCGCTCGCCCTCGCCTTCGTTCACGCAGGCGAAGGCAATCGTCCAGCGGTCAGTCGCCCAACTGTGGAGCTGGTTAAAAAAGCGGTCGCGCTTGGTTTCATTCAGCACCAGATCACCGGCTCCGAGGTCACCGAAAGGCGGTGGATAGAACACCGCTGCGGTCTTCGAAGCCTCACCGCCACTTCCGATGCCGAGGCCCTCGAATTCGCCATCCGGCTCGATGGTGACGACGCGATCCTTCGATCCCAAATAATCGCGCAGCGTGCCCCCGGCGGCTTCCGTGCGTCCGGTGTAAATTTCCGTTTCAGCCACCTCGCCGACCGAGCCTTGGGTATCGAGATCAAATTCGCGGAGGGAATCGATTTCCTGATCGAACCACTCGAGCCGCACCGGGCGTTGTTGCTGCCAGGAGAAGACATCAAGGATTCCTCCCCGCCGGGCATACTGCCCACGGGCCGCCACCTGCGGAGCGGAGTCGTAGCCTGACTCTTCGAGGCGCGCGATCACCTCCTCGAGCGGAACATTCTGACCTTTTTTCAGAGTAAACACTCCTTGCTTCACGGAGCCGAGCGCGGGCGTCGCGGAGTCCCATTGTGCGGCATGGATCACCACCACCTCGTCGCCGCCGCTGCGGGCAAGCGTGCGCAGCAAGTCCAGGCGCTCGGACTCGGTCTCCGCATCCGGCAGCGCCTCGGCATTCGGAATTTCCAGATCGGGAAAAAGCCTCACCCGTCCGCACCACGCCGCCAGCTCGGCGGCGAATTCCTCCTGACTCTTGACATCGCGGCAGACGACCCACACTCGCCCTTTCATTTTTCCAATCAGCAATGCCGCCACGAAAGGCTGCGCCGCCTCGGCAATTTCAGGAACAAGCGAACCCGGCTTGGCTTTGAGAAGTTTGGCCACCGCAGAGTGCGATTCCGCTTGATTCAAAAAAGACTCAAGCGGCGAAAATGTCATCGAAGTATTTCTGCTGAAGATCGGCGGCTTCATCCGCCAGCGGACGGCCATCCAACTCCCGCACGGAGCGAATCCCGATGCGGCTGTTGGTAAGAAACGCCGCGCTGCAGCGATCCACATCCCGGCTCTCCAAAATCCCCTCGCTTGCCCCCAGGCATCCAAGCACCCACGCGCGCACTGCGCCATTCCGCGCGCCGGTCTCCAGAGCCGGAGTGATCCATGCCCCGTCGATTTTCAGAAACACATTCGCCATGGCGGCTCCGACGAGCATTCCGGCGGGATTGAATACCAAGGCCTCGTCGCAATCGGCGCGTTTGGCTTGCCCCAGAGCCTCGATATTTTGCCAGTAGTTGCCGGACTTCCACCCTCCCGGCCTCGGCAGATACGGCGCGGCGGACGACATGACCCGCAGTGCCGGTAAATCCCATCCCACCTCGGCCTGATCAAACACCGCATAGACATTCCCCTCAAAGGCATCGCCCGGCGCGCCCGGGCCGGCCGTCACATAGAAGCGCAAGAGCCCGGACCAGAGCCTCGCATAATCAATGTCCGGCAGCTGCGGCAACTCGAACCCGCAAGTCCCCGCCGCGCGTCGCAACCGCTCGAGATGCTCGCCCAAAAGCAAAGGCCGGCCGGCCACGACTGTGATCGTCTCGAACACGCTCATCCCGTAGCGAAACCCACGATCCGCCAGTGGCAGGGAATCCTCCGGCTTCCAAACGCTCTTCTTAAGTTTCCAGGTCAACATTCAGTCCTCTTCCTCCCCAATCGCGCTGTTGCGGTCGAGGCGTTTTCGGAGTGTGGCGCGGGTGATGCCGAGCATCTTGGCTGCCCGCACTTGGTTGTCGCCGGTTTTTTGCATGGCGCGGAGGGTGAACTCGCGCTCGATCCAGGGTAGAAGCTGGAGCGAAGGGTCTTCGGCAGCAGCTTGGAAGAGGACCTCCACGGCGCGTTCTTTCGGCATGAGTTCGAGAGGTGCGCCCTCTGTTTGCGAGACCGTCTCGGGCGAGGCGGCGCCGAGCGGGATATCCTTTGGCAAAAGAATGTCGGCGGTGGATAGCACGGAGGCGCGCTGGAGGGTGTTCTCGAGCTCACGCACATTGCCGGGCCAAGGATAGGACTCCAGCACGCGCACGGCCTCCTCCGAGAGCTTGAGCGGCGGGGTGTGCGTGCGGTTGGCGATTTTTTGAAGGAAATATTCCGCCAGCAAACGGATGTCATCGACACGCTGCCGGAGGGGCGGAATGTGGACGCGCACCACATTGAGCCGATAAAAAAGATCCTCCCGGAAGGTCCGCTTCGCCACCTCTTCTTCGAGGTTGCGGTTCGTCGCGCAGACGATACGGACATCCGTGTGCAGCGTCTCGTTGCCGCCGACGCGGGAGAAGGTGCCTTCCTGCAGAACGCGGAGGATTTTGCTCTGCACCTGCAAGGGCATCTCGCCGATCTCGTCCAAAAAAAGCGTGCCCTTGTTGCACTGCTCGAAGCGGCCGATCCGCTGGGTCGCCGCGCCTGTGAACGCGCCCTTCTCGTGGCCGAAGAGTTCGCTCTCGAGGAGGTTTTCAGGGATGGCGGCGCAATTGATCGCGAGGAAGCTGCGGTTGCTGCGGGCGCTGTAATTGTGAATCGCGCAAGCCACGAGTTCCTTGCCCGCTCCGCTCTCGCCGGTGACCATCACAGCGGCATCGCTGCCGGCCACGCGGCCCACCATTTTGAAAACCTGCTGCATGGCCTCGGAGCGGCCTACGATTTCATCCCGGTGCTGCTCGACGGTCAGCTGGGGCTTGAAGGCATTGGCGGAGCGGAGTTCCGCCGCAGCGAGGAGGGCGGCATCGGCGACGACCTTGAGGTTGAAGGGAAGCTGTTCCTTCCGCACGAAATCGAAGGCTCCCATTTTCATGGCCTCGATCACCGATTGAGTGGTGCCGAACGCGCTGGTGAGGATGACCATGGCATTCGGCGAGTGCTTGCGGATCCTCGCCAGCAACTCCATGCCGGTGAAGGGGTGCAAATTCATCTCGGCGAGCACGAGTTCAGGCTCCTCCATGCAGAAGGTCTTGTATCCCGCATCGGAGGATTCCTCCGCGAGAACGCGTGCCGTTTTGCTTTGGAGTTGGTGTTTCGCCCAATCCAAAAAGTCGGTGTCCCTGTCCACCAAAAGAATCGTCTGCTGCTTTGCCATTGCCCTTGTGTCTTTTAATTCAACAACACCAAGGCGACCTGCGAAAGCGATTTTTGTCATCGCATCCTTGATTGCAGGCCCGCTCCCGCTTTTGATGGAGCCTCATGATTCGGGTTCGATTGTTTTTTCTCAGCTTGGCGGCGTGCCTCGCGGCATGGCCCGCCGCGACAGCCGGTCTGCTCGATGACCTGAACCGCGAACAAAGAACCGAACTCGAAAAGGGCAATCTCATCGTCCTCGAGCAGGATATCCCGGGCAAACCCTGGCCAAGGGTTCGCATCTACAAAAAAATCCAAGCCTCACCCGAGCAGGTGGCAGGTGTTTTTTTCGACTACAATCAAGCCAAGACCTTCATCCCCGATGTGCTGGAGTCCCGAATCTCCAAAAAAATCTCCCCGGGCGTGATGGAGGTGGATTACGAGGTGGATGTGCCGATTCTCGCGGACGAGGCCTACACGGCGCGGAATGAAATGAAGGCTCTCCCGGACGGCTACCAAGCGTCTTGGACACTCCTCCGCGCCCTTCAAACCAAGGCCGCCGAAGGCAACCTGCTCATCGAGCCTTTTGAAAACGGCGCGTCTGTGATTCGCTACACGAACCTCGTCACACCAAGCTCCGGCATGGCAAAAATCCTTAAAATCCCGGCCATGGCCCGCATGCAAAAAACCGTCCTCGCCATCGCCCAGAAGGTCGAACAACAAAAAGCAAAATATCCGGTAGAACTCGCCGCACAAGTCGCCCGCCTGCGCGAGGCGATGGCATCCACCGCCGCGACGGACACCCAAAAACCCTGATGCAAAAATCCAACCGCGCCGCACTCGGCATTATTTTTCTCACAATTTTTATCAACATGGTGGGCTTCGGAGTCGTCATTCCCGTCCTGCCCTTCTACGCCGAGCGCTTCGGCGCAACCCCGTGGGAGATCGGTTGGCTTTTCGGTATTTTTTCGCTCATCCAATTCCTCGCCGCGCCCATCTTCGGCCAAATCTCGGACCGCTTCGGACGCCGCCCCGTGCTGATCATCAGCACACTCGGAACCGCCCTCGGCTTCACAATCATGGGCATCGGCCACTCGCTTGCGATGCTCTTCGTGGGGCGGATCATCGATGGCATCTCAGGCGGCAGCATTGGCACCGCACAAGCCTATGTCGCCGACATCACAAGCCCCGAAAACCGCTCGAAGGCGATGGGCCTGATCGGCGCGGCATTCGGACTCGGCTTCGTCTTCGGTCCCGCGCTCGGAGGCGCGACGGCGTCGTGGTTTGGTGAATCCGCTCCGCTCTACCTCGCCGGAGCACTCGCGCTGGCGAATGCCGTGCTCATCTTTTTTGTGCTT
>JBJTGE010000296.1:0-4162 GCA_046093785.1 Spartobacteria bacterium | reverse complement strand
CCTCGAATATTGCCAACACAACGGCCGCACGGTGATGGATGAAATCTTCGCCCGCACCTCGCCGGAACACCTTCAGGCCGAACTCGACATCCATTGGGTCCAGGCCGGAGGCGCCGATCCCGCCGAAGCCTGCCGCCGCCTTGCCGGACGCCTGCCGCTGCTGCATGTGAAAGACTACACCGTCACGGCCAAGGGCGAACGCATCTTCGCGGAGGTCGGCCATGGAAATATGAACATCCCGGAAATTCTCACTGCCGCCAAGGCCGCCGGTTGCCAATGGTTCATCGTCGAGCAGGACACCTGCCCCAGCGATCCCTTCGAATGCATCGCGCGCAGCTTGGATTATCTCAAAGGCTTGTGCGACTAAAGCATTGAACCTTCTTTATTTCCTAATCTAAATACAATCTATGCCTCGCTCCCTCTTTCGCGCGGGTTAGCGCAGGTTCCTTGGCGAGTTGCCGCAGTGTTTTCTGACCAGTTTGTTGAACTGCTGAAGGTCGGTAAACCCGGTTTCGATGGCGACGGCTTTGACGCTTAGGCTCGAGTGGCGGAGGAGTTGTTCGGCTCGACGGATGCGGTTGAGTCGATGCCACTCGGCCGGGCCCATGCCGTGTTCCTTGTGGAAGAGGCGGATGAGATGGTTGGCAGAAACGCCGCAGTGGGCAGCAAGTTGAGGCAGGTGTATTAATTCCGCCGAGTGATCCTGCATCCAGCGATGAGCGCGCACGAGGACTGGATGCAGGGTGACAATCTCGGTGGTGTTTTCAAAAAACTCCGCCATCGTCCATAGCAGATCCCAAAGCCTCGCGGCAGCTCTGAGTGGTCGTGTTGCAGCTCCGTAAACGACAGGCTCCAAGGAAGACTTGAAGACTTCGAAGCCTGCTCCGAGTCGGAGCAACGCGGAAACGGCAACCGATGTCGCCCCACGCGAAGACAACCCGAAGATTGCAAAGTAGTGAACGCAATCCGAGCCTGGCCACCGGTGCTCAAAACGAGCGCCGGGCTGAACCAGCGAGACCGTGCCGGGATGCACTTCGTATGGGATGCCTTCGATGGCGATGATACCATGATATTGGTAGGCATGCAGGCACCAGTGGCGCGGATAATGATAGGCATGGGACTGTTCCAGCCCGCCATGGCGCCCAACTCCGCAGAATTCAAGCTTGGGGCAGCTTGAAAGCGGCAAATTCCAGAGGGGAGGTTTCGGCAAACTCATGTTTTTTTCTTACCACCAGTGGATGATGAAACACCACTGTAAACATTTGCGGAGCTGGCCACGAATCAATACCACTCAACGCGATGACAACACGGAATAAATCCCATATCACCTTTCATGTCGGTGGACCCGATTTTCACCCGGTCGCCGATCAGGCCCGTCAGATTCAAACCTGGCTGGGCGATTCTCACGACTACGCTGTCCACGAGGATAAAGATGTTTTTGACCACCTGCAGAAAACCGACCTGCTGGTGCTGATGGGATTGTTTTACTCCGGAAGCAACGCCTCCCGCCCGGGCAGTTACAGCCCGCTCGATCCGAAGCACGAGGCGGCGTTGAGCGCCTACATCGCCTCGGGGCGACCAGTGCTCCTTCACCACGGCGCCATCGCCAGTTACGATGACTCGGAAGTTTTCAAGCGCCTCATCGGGATCAACTGGGTGTGGACCGGAGAGGGACGCACCAATCATTCTCCGATTGCGGACTACCGAGTGAGCGCACCGCCCTCGGCTCATCCGGTCATGGACGGCGTGCGCGATTACACGCTCTTCGACGAGCTATATTACAACCTCCACATCCAGCCGAGATTTGAGCCGACAGCCCATGCGTGGGCGGAGTTCGAAGGTCAGCGCCTTCCAATGGTATTCACCGCCGAGGGCGGGCGCGGTGTTCCGGGGTCGGGGAAACTTGTCTATCTCGCCAACGGCCACGACCTGCGGGCTTTCGAGTGCCCGGCCATGAGGCAATTGTGGACCAACTCGGTTCGTTGGCTGCTTTCCTGACGCTCATTTTAAACAATCACCTCCATTCCATGAATCAGAAACAAATTCCCTATCGCATCGCTCTTGTGGGCGTGGGCAAGGCCCAAAAAGACAGCCCTAAGGATGGCAGCAAAATCGGCTACATCCATGCCGAGATGCTGGCCAAACAGACCCGCGGAAACCTGGCTGCGGGCGTGGACATCAGCGGGGAAAACCTCCGTGTCTGGGGCGAGAAGTTCGGCGTTTCCCAGGGCTACACCGATTACGCGCAAATGCTGCGCGATCTCAAGCCGGATGTCGTGGCGCTCGCCACCTATGTCGGTCTGCACTATCCGATGATCGAGTCTGCCGCCCGTGCCGGGGTGAAAGGCATCTTCTGTGAGAAGCCGTTTCTGAACTCGCCCGCCGAGATCGGAAAACTTTGCTCATTGATTGAAGAAACGGGCGTGAAAATCGTGGTCAACCACATGCGGCGCTACCAGCCGATCTTCATTCATGCCAAGGCCCTGATCGACGCCGGGCGCATTGGCAAGCCGGAGATGATGAGCGCGGGAATCGCGGGCTGGGATCTTTCCGAGTGGGGCGCGCACTGGCTCGACATATTCCGGTTCCTGAATTCTGACTGCCCGGTGAAATGGGCGTTTGGCCAGACGCGGACACGCGACTTGCGTGCGTTCGGCCACCAGATGGAGGAGCACGGGATGGGCTATTTCCGTTTTGAAAACGAGTGCAGCGCCATCCTCGATGGTGGCAATGCGATCGGATCTTACTGCATGCAGATCCAAGGCAGCGAGGGGGCAATCCGGCTCGTGAACGAAGGCAAGGGCATCCTGCAAACCAAGGACGGTTTCGAGGAATTCACCCTGCCGAGCTACGGCAGCGATGTCTGGCTCGGAGTTTGGAACGCGCTCTTCGATTGGATGGAAGGCGGTCCGGAACCAGATTTGGGCGCGAGCAATCAGTTGCTGACCAGCGAACTCAACCTCGCCCTGTATGTCTCCGCGCTCACTGGCGATCGCGTGGATTTTCCGCTGACATCCGACCTCGATGTCTGGCCGGTCGATGCGATCGTAAGAAAAAACCAAGCCGAATAATTACCATGAAAACAGGTTGTTTCGCCGCCAACACCCCGTATCGGCCGCTGGAAGTCCAACTCGAGCAAATCGCCCGTTGGGGTTTCACGCACGCCGATGTCACAGACAATTCCGATGGTGCCTGTCTGGGTGTTGACTTCAGTTTCACTGCCCTCACGAGTCTGGATGCGAACCCGCATGACATCGCCAGGCTTTTTGCCAAACACGGCCTGCAGATATCGGCCTGGTGCGCGCACGCCAACCTTCTCGACCCGAGTGCTCCATGGCGCTACGGCACCTCGCAGATCATCAAGGCGGTGAGATCGGCTGCCGCCATAGGAGTGAAGCATGTGATCACCACCGAGGGCGAACCCACAACCTCATTCGGCAAAAATCTGACTGATGCCGAGGCGATTCTTTTGTTGCGGGAAAAACTGCACGAACCGTTGCGTCTTGCCGAGGATATGGGAGTCAAGATTCTCTTTGAACCGCATGGTCCGATCTCGGACAACATGCCGCTCACCGAACGAGTCCTTGATGCGTGCGACTCTCCGGCGCTTGGACTCAATCTGGATACTGGCAACCTCTGGCTGGGTGGCAGCGATCCCGTTGCCTATGTCCGCAAGTTTGGCGCGAAGATCGAGCATGTGCATTGGAAAGACATGCCTGCAGAGATGGAGTCCCGGCGGGGGCAAGTCTTTGGCTGCGGCATGGCGACGATAGCGCTTGGTTCGGGAGTGGTCGGTATCGAGGCGATCTATCGGGCGCTTGTCGAAGTCGGCTTCGATGGCCATACCACATTGGAGGTGGCCGGCGAGGATGCGGTGCTGAGAAGCCGGAATTTTCTGGAAAAACTCAGCAAAGCTTAGAGGTATCTCCCTGCTCTGGTCTTGAAAGTTTGTTTGATCCCCACCATTCAATAAGTGCAACATAGTCCCATGCCACGCTCCCTCACACTCTTCACCGGCCAGTGGGCCGACTTGCCTATTGAAAAACTCGCTCCGATGGCCCGCCAGATGGGCTACGAGGGACTCGAACTCGCCTGCTGGGGCGACCACTTCGATGTCGATGCGGCCGCCTCCTCTGCGCCATATCGCCAGCGCCTTTGGCAA
>JBJTGE010000295.1:0-2051 GCA_046093785.1 Spartobacteria bacterium | reverse complement strand
GCTCAAATACCACCCACCTCGCTGAAATCGGCTCGGAAAAGCTCCCGACCTGTTTCATCCGCAATGCCGACTGCCAGACCTCGCCACACGAAAACCACCACTTCGAACTCCACCAAAAAAGAGAGATTGTTTCCAAGGACTGGCTGCCCAGCCTGACGAAGCTCGGCATCGGCATCACAGCGGGCGCAAGTTGCCCGAACAGCCTCATCGAAGAAACCCTCCGCCGCCTGCTGGAACTGCGCGGAGAGACGGTGGGATGAGTTTTATCCCAACGGGATTAGGCTGACTTTTTTGCAATGGCGTTTAGTAATAGGAGGCACATGCAAACGGAAATCATCCCTCACGCAGGCTGGGAGCGCAATTTGCGGCTCGGCAATGATCTGATCGAACTCGTGGTCACACTCGATGTGGGGCCGCGCATCATCAGCCTTCGCACGAAAAATGGCGCGAATGTTTTCAAGACCTTCGATGAACAGCTCGGCGGCCAGAGCGAGACGGAGTGGATGATTCGCGGGGGCCACCGCTTCTGGATCGCTCCCGAGGATGTGGAGCGGACCTACCATATCGACAACCACCCGCCTCGGCATTGGGTGGATTCCACCACGGGGGAGTTTATTTTTGAAGCGGAGCAGGAGGCGGGCGGACGCATTTTAAAAACGCTGGGGATCACGATCGCGCCGGACTCGCCGAGGGTGAGGGTGCGCCACACGGCAAAGAACGCGGATTCCCAACCGCTCGAATTTTCCGCATGGGCGTTGAGCGTGATGAAGGCTGGTGGAACCGCTGTGATCCCCCAACCGCCGCTTGGGGAACATCCGAGGGATTTGCTGCCGAACCGAACGATGGTGCTCTGGCCCTACACCGACTTGAGTGACTCGCGTTGGCAAATCGGGCGGGACTATTTCATCCTGCGCCAGGCAGCGGATCGACCGCCCACGAAGATCGGTCTCTCGCACAAGGAAAAACAGGTCGCCTACATCGTGGACGATTCGATTTTCATCAAATGCTTCGACTTTATCGAAGGCGAGACCTACCCGGATGGCGGCTGCAATTTCGAGGCTTTCACGAACGGCGACATGCTCGAAGTCGAGAGCCTGAGCCCGCTGAAAACGGTCCCGCCCGGAGGCGAGATCACGCACATCGAGGAGTGGACCCTGCTTCCCTTGAGCGGGAGCGTTTCCACAGAGTCGGATGAGGCCATCAAGCAAACCCTCGCTCCCTACCTCGCCCAAGCAGCCATTTGATTTTCATGAAATCCCTGATCCAACGAGCCTGTCTTGTGACGCTGGTGGCGACTGCCTTTTTTCAAAACGCCTGCCAAACCGTCGATAGCGAAGCCCCCGCCCGGGCGAGCATGAATGCGGCCATCCGCGCTGAAGCGCCTGGCGACTACTTCATCGGGCGCCGCATGTATAAGAGTGATTACAAAATGTGGGGCTGGGTGCGCGAACCTGGCAAGCCTTGGACGACTGCGCAACTTGTGATGTTCAACGAGCAGACCAAACTCGCGCCCGACCGCGAGGCGGGAAAACTCGGCACGGACAACAACTATGAATACCGGCTCCGAGGCCGTTTCAGCGGTGACACGGTGTATGAGCCTGCCAGCGATAAATTCTATCCCGAATTCATCCTCACCGGCTACGAGCTCATCAATACGAAGCCAACCGGCATTTATGTCACCAACCGCCAGGAGGATCCCGATATCCGGATCATCATGGCACCGGTTCATTGAGAGACATCCGGCCAGTCGAGCCCGAACTCCTCGCTCCGGCGGGCGATTGGGAATGTCTGCGCGCAGCCGTGGCGAATGGGGCGGATGCCGTTTTCTTTGGCTTGAGCCGCTTCAACGCCCGCATGCGGGCCGACAACTTCCGCGAGGACGAGCTTCCAGCCATCACTTCCTTCCTGCACTCCCACGGCGTCAAAGCCTATGTCACACTGAATGTGCTCATCTTTACAGATGAACTCGATGACGCCATCGCCGAACTCCAGGCCCTGCATGATGCGGCGGTGGATGCCGTGATTATCCAGGATGTTGGTCTGGCGGAGAT
>JBJTGE010000294.1:0-3390 GCA_046093785.1 Spartobacteria bacterium | reverse complement strand
GCTCTCCTGCTCGAAGAGACGCTTGGCACCGTCGAGCATGTCGTTGGTCACATAGGTGACGGGTCTGAAGCTGCCGCGTTCTACGAGGATGGGTTTTTTATGGAAGGCGTCGGATGCCTGCACGACCTCGCCATCCGGGCGAAACAATGTCGCGCGGGTGAGTTTTTGCACGACGAGTTCGAGACTCATGATGCGGTTGTCCACACCGGCAAACGCCGGGCCGGAGAAGCGGATCATATCGACCTCGATGCGGCCGGGCTTGATGTCGTCGAGGAGCGAGCCGATGAGTGCGCGGGGGTTTTGGTAATTGAAGGCCGCGCCGTAGATGAGGTTCACGCCAGCGATCCCAAGGGCCTCCTGCTGGAGCAGATTTTCGGCGTCCAGCATTCGGACATGGAGGATGATGTCGCTGAATTTCGCGCGGGGGGCATGTTGGAAACGAAGGCCCATCCATCCATGCGATTCATCGTGGCGGCGGAAGCTTCGCGCCGCGACGGTATCCGCAAAAACGAAAAACCGGCGGTTGTCTCCTGCCGTGGCTCCCAAGCGTTCGATGAGGAGCCTTTGCTCGTGTTCCAGCATGGTCTCCAGGCGCTCGCGGCTCACATAGCGGCGCGAGGGGCCATAGATGGCGTCGCTGAAGGTCATGTCGTAGGCGGACATGGTTTTCGCAACCGTTCCCGCAGCGCCACCTGCCGAGAAGAAGTGCCGGGCCACTTCCTGGCCGGCTCCGATTTCGGCAAATGTGCCGTAAAATCCGTTGTCCAAATTCACCCTCAGCGCCTTGCCTTGGGTCCCTCGTTCGGCGGCCGTGTTTGACATGGCCATCACCCTACACAGATCGGCAGGGTTAAACACAAAGACTTTTTGGTGAAAAAAACGACAGGTTGCGAGCTGGCCTTAATTTTCGATGAGGCTGCTCTTGCAGAGTTCGGCGTAGAGACCGCCGCGTGCGAGCAGGTCTGTGTGGCGGCCGCGTTCGGTGATGCATCCGCGCTCGAGCACGAGGATTTGGTCGGCATGGCGCACGGTGGAGAGGCGGTGGGCTATGACGAAGCTGGTGCGGTTTTCCATGAGGCGGTCGAGGGCTTCCTGGATGAGCCGCTCGGTGGTGGTGTCCACACTGGCTGTGGCTTCGTCGAGGATGAGAATGGGCGGATTTTTCAGGAGGGCTCGGGCGATGGAGAGGCGTTGTTTTTCACCAACACTGAGTTTGACTCCGCGCTCGCCAAGTGGCGTGTGAAGGCCCTCGGGAAGGCGCTTGATGAAATCGGCGGCGTTGGCTGCGCGGAGAACCTCCCAGATTTCCTCCTCGGTGGCATCCGGTTTTCCGATGCGGAGGTTTTCGGCTGTGGTCCCGTTGAACATGAAGCTCTCTTGAGTCACCACGGCGACGCTGTCGCGGAGGTGGGATTTTGGAATGTCGCGCAGGGGCGTGCCGTCGATGGTAATCTCGCCGCTGGTGAATTCGTAGAAACGCACGAGCAGGTTCACAATGGTGGATTTGCCGGTACCGGTCGGGCCGACGAGGGCGATCATTTCGCCGGATTTGGCTTCGAGGTTGATGCCGTGCAGGACGGGCATCTTGGGATCATAGGAAAACGAGACATCGCGGTAAACGACATGGCCCTTCACGCGGGAGGTGGGCTTATTTGCTCCCTCGTCAGGTTCGGTTTCGGCATCCATGATTTCAAACACCCGATCCCCTGCGGCACGGCCTGATTGGAAAATCTGGTTCAGTTGGTGGAGGCGTCCCACGGGTTCGTAGAGGTAGCGGGTGAGGACGAAAAATGCCACGAGCGCGCCGGTGTCCATCTTGCCAGAGATGACTTGGAATGTTCCAAAGCCGGCGACGAGAAGCAATCCGCAGGAGGAAATGAATTCCATGCCGGGTTGGTAGAGCGCCCAGGCTTTCATCACGGTGAGCGTGGCCTTGCGCACGCCATTGCTGGCTTCGTCGAAACGGGCGTGTTCGCGTGTCTCGCTGGTGTAGGTTTTGATCTGGCGAATGCCGGCGATGTTGTCGTGGAGGAGGGAATTCAGTGCCGAGACGGCCTTGCGCTGCTTGCGGTAGCGTGAGCGTGCGGTGAGCGTGTAGGCGAGCGCTCCAGCGGCGAGGAATGGAATGGGAATGAGAACAGCTGCGGTGAGCGAGGGGCTGTAGGCCAGCATGACACCGCTGACGATCAGGATTTGCAGGATGGCAACGGTGCCTTGTTCGATGCCGTCGATCAACACGCGCTCGACGCTCGTCACATCCTCAACAAGGCGCGTCATGATGTCACCCGTCGAGCGGTTGTCGAACCATGTAAGGGGGAGTCGCTGGATGTGTGCGTAGAGTTCGCTGCGGAGATCGAAAATGACGCGCTGCTCGAAGTGGTTGTTAAAGATGATGCGCAGGGCGTTGAGGCCGTTCTGCGCGAGGAAGGCTGCGAGGCCGAGGCCCACGAGTGGCAGCAAGAGGTCGGGGCGGTTTTGGCCGATGACTTGATCGACGATCTGCTGGGTGATCGCCGGAAAGACGATCACCATCAGGGTCCCCGCTACCGCGCAGAAGAGGGTGGAAAAGGCGAGGAACGGGTAGCGCCTGACATAGGGTAAAACCCTGATAAAAACCTGCATGGTGTGTTTTTCCCCGCCTTAGTGCTTGAGAAGGGGGAGAATGACCTCGAGCGATTCTGTGTAGAGGGCATGGCGCCCGGCCCGGCTGAGATCGGCCAGCAGGGTGTCTTCCAATCTCCCGCGCGGGGCAGGGAGGATTTGGCGAATCTCTGGGATGCCGGGCGTTTGGATGGTGGATTCGAAAAAGTCGGAACCCTCGGCGAGTTTGAGCTCGAATTTGGCGTCCGGAGACTTGATAGAAATGAGCGACAGATTGGGGCCAGAAATTTCCTCGATGTGGAATGGAATGGAGTGGTCGTTCGCAGTGAGGAAAGTTTCGTTTTCGGCATCCAAGCGCCACTTCAAGCGCCCTGCGAGCCAGCCCAGAAGGAGGAGGGCGGAGATGCGGGAGCGGGGGGCGCAGCGCAGGGAAAGGGATTCCACGCGGCTCAGATGTGGGAATGCCGAGGCATTGTCAAACTGGCTTGCCAGAGCAAAACGCCATGCGTGAAGGCGTGTCCAATTAAGGTCACACAAGACGGCTGCGCTTTTGCCCGGCGAGGAAATGTGGCGGATGATCGAAAACTGGTGGTGCGGATTGTGCCACGAACTGCTGTCAAAGATGAGGCGGTCCACCCAGGCCCAGAGCTTTTCGTCGAGGGGTTCGGGGAAGTCGGCCTTCCACCAGAGGCAGAGTGGGAGATCGGAATCCAGATGCGAGAAAACGATGTTCGGAAGGGCATTGGCCGCGTCGCCGTCCAAGCGGAAGGTGATCTGTTCGGAGCAAAT
>JBJTGE010000293.1:0-4488 GCA_046093785.1 Spartobacteria bacterium | reverse complement strand
TCGTAGTCGATCGCGGTGGCGTAGATGTCAGTGATTTTCTGGTAGAATTTGCGCTCGCTGAGCCGGATTTCGCGGATGCGCTGGAGTTGCTCCTCAAAGTATTTTTTGCCGAGGATGGTGCCGTCGTGTTTCAGGCGTTCGTCATTCCTCGCAAAGCTTTTGATTGGAAATTGCTCGATGATGCCGGTGGCCCACTTGCGGACTTGCACGGCGCGTTCGGAATTCACTTTGTAACCGACGGCGATGATGGCGGAGAGTTTGTAGTGGAGGGTGTCGTAACTTTTGCCATCGGCGGCAGTTATTCGAAAATTTCGAATAACTGAATTTTCCTCGAGTTCACGGTCGGCGAATATTTTTTTGAGGTGGTAGTTGATGGTATGGGTCTCCACATCGTAGAGGAGCCCCATCATTTTCTGGGTGAGCCACACATTTTCATCGGCGTAAACGGTTTCGACTCCGCCGTGGCCGCTGGCTGCCACAAACGAAAGGTATTCCGCTGCCGAGGAGCGAACCGGCGAGGCGGGGTCGGCGGGCTTGGGCTTTTTTTTGTTCATGGGTTTAAATCAACTTTCGAAGCTTGTCGTGAAATCCCCGCCTGAACCAGTGGTCAATCCTGTGCGAGCATCGCCCTCAGGCTGGCGAATGATGCGGCGAGATCCTCTTCGGCCACGGGGCGGGACATGATGTCCTCGTGGGATTCGGAGACCACGCTGTCGCCTTCGATTTCTTTGAGAAACGGGCTGGGACGGCAACTCATGGCGGACCCGAATTTCATGCGGTTGCGGCAATGCGTGATGGTGAGGGATTTCATCGCACGGGTTATGCCAACATAAAAGAGTCGCCGCTCCTCATCGACCGTGCCCTCGGATTTCGAGCGCTCGTGGGGGAGGAGTCCATCCTCTGCGCCGATCAGGAAGACATGGGGAAACTCCAGACCCTTGGCGGCGTGCAGCGTGATGAGCGTAAGACCTGTGGCGTCCTCTTTTTTGTCCTCCTCGCGCTCGCGGTTGAGGGAGAGTTCATCGAGGAAATCCTGCACGCTTCCGCGTTTTTTGGTTTGGTGGGTGGCGAGGGTGTTCAGGATTTCCTTGGCACCGGATTCGCGGTTGAGGGTCTCCTCGGGCGTTTTGCAGGAGTTTTTGAGGTCCTCAAAATAGCCGGTCTCGGCGAGATATCCATTCACGATCGCGTAGGCATCCGCCCCCGGCGTGAGAAGGTGGATGCGCGCGGCGGCGAGGTCTTCGGCGAACTTGCGGATCGCTGCGGCGGTCTTGCGGGACACCTCCTGCTCGAAGGCGGCGTCGGTGAGGGTTTCGAAGAGGCTGCGGTGGGCCTTGGCGCTGTGCTCGAGAGCGAGTTCCACCGTGGTCGCTCCGATGCCGCGCGGGGGGGTATTGATGATGCGGAGGAGGGAAATGTCATCCTGCGGGTTCACCAGGCAGGTGATCGTGGCGAGGACATCCTTGATCTCGCGGCGGTCGAAAAAACTTTTCCCCCCGACGAGGCGATACGGGATTTTCATGCGGCGCAGGTTCTCCTCGAGGAGGCGCGATTGCGCATTCATGCGGTAGATCACCGCGAAGTGTTCCCAGGGGATTCCGTTGGCATTGCGAATGGCACCCGCCTCGCCGACCACGAATTCGGCCTCGGTTTTGTCATCCGCCACCGCCACGACATGCACCGGATCGCCCCCCGGCACCGAACTCCAGAGGTTTTTCACACGGCGTCGGGGGTTGTTTTTGATGAGCCGGTTGGCGGTGGTGAGGATGGGATTTGTGCTGCGGTAGTTTTGCTCGAGGCGGATGATTTTGGGATTCGGGAAATGTTTTTCAAACTCGAGGATGTTCGACACCTCGGCTCCCCGCCACCCGTAGATGCTCTGGTCGTCGTCGCCCACCACGCAGACATTCGGCGGGTCGCCGGCCGCGAGCAGGCTCACCAGATCGAGTTGGAGGCGGTTCGTGTCCTGGAATTCATCGACCATCATCTGGGTGTAGCGCGCACGCCACTTGTCGCGGACATCCGGGTGCTCGTTCAAAAGCCGCACGGCCTGCACGAGGAGATCGTCGAAATCCATCGCATTCAGCGCATGCAGCTCGCGGTTGTAGCGGGCATAGACCGCTCCGATCACCGTTTCGTCGTCCTGCGGAGCCGCCCAGCCGTTGTTCTTGGCTTTGCTGATGAGATTTTTCGCAAGCCCGGGATCGAGTTTTTCGTCCTTCGCCGTGACGCGGTTGATCACCTTTTTGATGAGCCCCATCTGGTCGCCCTCGTCAAAAATCGTGAAATTGTTTTTGTAGCCGATCTTTTCGGCATCCGCCCTGAGAATCCGCACACAGAGGGCGTGGAAGGTGGATGCGGTGATCTCGTCCGCTTCGTCCGCACTCAACATTCCCGCGATGCGCTCCTTCATCTCGCGCGCCGCTTTGTTGGTAAATGTCACTGCCAGAATTTTCGACGCGGGCGTGCCGGTCGAGACGAGCCAGGTGATGCGGGCCACGATGGTTCGGGTTTTTCCCGTGCCTGCCCCGGCCAGGATAAGCAACGGGCCGTTCTCATGAGTGGCCGCGCTCTGTTGTTCGGGATTCAGGTCGTAAAGTCGGAAACGGGACATGGCGGCAGAAATTAACCCGTGAATCTGCCGCTTCCGTGGTCTGCATTCAAGAACCGGATTCGCGTCTCAAACATTCCGCGCAAGGCGGAAGCCCAGAACACTCAAGCGGCTGTCCGGGCTGCGGCTGATCCTCGCAAGGCCAGAGCCCTTGCCATTGGTATCGCTCCAGATGCCACTTCGGATTCGATGAGCCCCCTGCGAATCCTCCTGATCCCAGCACCATTCCCAGACATTCGAGGTCATATTGTAGATGCCCAATTCATTGTAGAAGGGATCGAGAAGCTTGGCAGATAATGAGGTTTCCCTGTCCGGGGGCGGTGTGGATTGCCTTTGGCTCAGAATCCCGCCACATGCCGCCCACTCCCACTCGGCCTCGGTGGGTAGCCGGTAGCCGTCTGCAGCAGCATTGTGCAGGATCAATTTTGACCCGCTGGGCCCGAATTCCCCCTTGCGATAGATGGCACCCTCGCATTCATAGACGGGCGAGAAATTTTCGTGCTCGCTCTTGGCGTTGCACCACTTCACAGCATCATACCAGTTCACTTGCGTGACAGGCCGCGTCGAGCCGATCGCTTGCCCGACCCCCAGATCGTATCCATTGGAAATACCCCACAACCGCACCCATTCCCACTCCTCCTGCATCACGGGGAATCTTCCGATCAGGAAGGTTTTGACGATCGTTCCCTTCAGTTCCGAATCCTCCGAAAGCGTTCCTCCCCGCACCTCGACCAGCGAGGATTTGTCGGGATGGCAGGTCGCCATTCTTTGAAAATGGGCCAGGAGCCGCTTGCGGTCGCCGAGTTTCAACACACCGAGCTTTTCGAGGTCTGTCTCCGTGATTGTTTCCAGAATATCGTCGCCGATCGCCTCGTCGGCGAAATCCTGATACAGCCGCTCCAGCCGGACAGCCTCCAAGGCCGCTTTGAGTCTGATGTTGTTGGTTTTCATTTTTCAAACATTTCGCGCCAGGCGGAAGCCGATCACCCCGTAGCGGGTCTCCGGGCTGCGGCTCACGCGGTAGCGCACGGTTCCCCGGTCTGCATGGTGGTTCCAGCTTCCGCCACGGATGCGGTGCGCGGAGCCGCTTTGGTCCATGTCCCAACACCATTCCCAGACATTTCCGCTCATGTCGTGGAGTCCGAGTTCATTCGCGCTTTTGAGGCCCACGGGTTTTGCGGCGCCGTTGGAATTTTTCTCATACCAGCCGACATCCTCCGCCTTGTCGCTGCCGCTGAAGGAATGGCCGTGGCTGAGCGGACCGCCGCGCGCGGCCCATTCCCACTCGGCCTCGGTGGGGAGGCGGTAACCTCTCGCCTTGTTGTGCCAGGTGATGAGGCGCGAACCGTCGGGGCCGAACTCGCCATTGCGGTAAACTTTTCCCTCCATGTAATAGACCGGCTCGAGGAGTTCGTGCTCACTCTTGGCATTGCACCACTTCACGGCATCATACCAGCTCACATGCGTGACCGGGTGCGAACTGCCGGTGCCATAGCCGGTCTCCAGTTCGTAGCTTTTCGCGAGGGCCCAAACCCTCACCCACTCCCACTCCTCCTGCATGACCGGGAATTTTCCGATCTCAAATTCCTCGACCCGCAGGCCCGAAAGCTCGGAGTCGCTCGGCATCACGCCGCCGCCCACGGTGATCATCACGGTGCCCGAGAGCGGAATGTCCCTGTTTTGCATGAACGCGCCCAGGAGCCGCTTGCGCTCGCCCAGTTTTTCGACACCAAGCTCGCGGAGGTCCGAGTCCTCGAGTTGGTCCAGGATTTCATCCGTGACGCCCTGCTCCGCAAACTTCGGTGCGAGGTGCTCGAGATGCTCGGATTCCAATATGGCAGTGAGTTCTTTTTCCATGGCCGCAAATTAGAAGCGGC
>JBJTGE010000292.1:0-2773 GCA_046093785.1 Spartobacteria bacterium | reverse complement strand
GAGGATGTCGAACCGGGCGACTGCCTCTTGGAAACGCCCATGGGCATCATCCGCTGCGCGTTGGAGGACCAACTCGTCCTCATCAACAAAGCCCTTCGCAACGCGCAGGAGTGAGATTATGACGGCCGCCGAACCGCTTGCAGGCTACTTTCAGCGCCTCCGCTCGGCCGGTGCTGCTGTCGTTCCCCGACGCCTCTCGGGCCAGATCACCCAGGTCGCCGGCGTGCTGGTGAAGGCGCTTCTGCCCGGCGTGCAAGTGGGCGAACTTTGTGAGGTGTGGCGTCCCGGAGCCAAGGAACCACAATTCGCAGAGGTGATCGGTTTTTCCGGCTCTACCGCCCTCCTTATGCCTGTGGGCGATTACGAGGGCCTCTGCTCGAACACCGAGGTGCGCCCGACCGGGACGACCCACAAGATCAAGGTCGGCGAGGGACTCCTCGGCCGCGTGCTCGATGGACTTGGCAACTTTCTCGACACCTCCGCCGAACCATTCGTCGCGGAAGCCGAGTATCCCGTTAACGCCCTGCCGCCCGACCCGCTCTCTCGCGGACTCGTCGAGCATCCGCTCTCTCTCGGCCTTCGAGCCATGGATGGCCTGCTGACCTGCGGCGAGGGCCAGCGCATCGGCATTTTTGCTGCCGCCGGTGGAGGTAAGAGCACCCTGCTTTCCCAGATTCTCCGCAACACCGAGGCCGAGGTCGTCGTTCTCGCGCTCATCGGTGAGCGCGGTCGCGAGGTGCGCGAATTTTTGGAAATGGTCTTGGATGAGGAATCCCGCAAACGCGCTGTGGTGGTGGTGTCCACCTCCGACCGCCCCGCCATCGAGCGCCTTAAATCGGCTCATGTTGCCACAACGGTGGCCGAGTATTTTCGCGACAAGGGAAAGAAGGTCCTGCTCATGCTCGACTCGGTGACGCGCTTCGCTCGCGCCCAGCGCTCCATAGGCCTCGCAGCCGGGGAACCACCCGCGCGCCGGGGATTTCCGCCCTCCGTCTTCAATGCGCTTCCCGCCCTGCTGGAGCGCGCCGGTCCTGCCGAGAAGGGGTCCATCACCGCCATTTACACCGTGCTGGTGGAGGGTGACGACATGAACGAACCCGTGGCCGACGAGGTGCGCTCGATTCTCGACGGCCATGTGATCCTTTCCCGCCGCCTCGCCTCGGCCTACCACTATCCGGCTATCGATGTTCTGGAGAGCGTGAGCCGTGTCATGGGCAATGTGGTGGACGATGCCCACAAATCCGCCGCCGGCAAGGTGCGCGACATGCTCGCCCGCTACCGCGACACCGAGTTACTTATCCGCATTGGCGAATACAAAAAGGGCAGTGATCCCGCCACCGACGAGGCGATCGAAAAAAACAAGGCGATCAATGATTTTCTGAAGCAGAAACTTTCTGAAAAATCCACTTACCAGGATGCCTTGGAGGGTCTCAAAAAACTCGCTGGAATATGAAGTATCCGCTCACATTCCTTTTGGATTTGCGCAAGACGCGCATGGAGCGCTGCGAGCAGGCTCTCGCGCAGGCCCGTGCCATGGTCAAACGCCGCCACGAGGAACTTGATCAGCGCATTCGGGAGCACAGTGAGTATGTCCTGTGGTGCGACAACGAGGAGGATCGCCTCTTTGCCGAACTTCTCGCCAAGCCTGCCCAGCACCAAAAAGGTCTCGACGCCCGCGAGGAAATGCTCGCCAACCGCGCTCGCGAAGCCGAATACCTCAAACGCATCGACGATGCCCGCGCCGCCCTAGAAGCCGCCCGCGCCGAGGAGGCCAAGTGCCTTGAGGCCCTCCAAATTGCCATTCGCAATCGCGAAAAACTCGATTCCCACAAGTCGCTGTGGACTGATGGATTCAAACAAGCCGAACAAATGGCCGAGGATCTTGTGATGGAGGAAACCGCCGAGTCTGCTTATCTTAGAAATCTGCAATTAGTTGAATCCTAATCGCTATGGAAACCTTTGAAATCAGCTCCGCGCAACTCAGGTCGGTTGTCTCCACGGAGCCTCCCGCAGTTGCGCCGCCAAAAGACGAGGACGTGGATCTTTTTATTGCAGCTCTGCGAGGAGAGACCACCGCACCATCCTATGCGGATACTGCCCAGGCAGGCCCTCAACTGGAAGTCCTGCCCCAAAACCAAGAAGACCAAATTTTTCAGGCTGCGGCCCAAGGTGCCGAGAACTTGGCCAAAGTGGTGCAACAGCTTGTTTCCGAGAATCCCTCGCTTGCCGAGGCCATAGCCGCTTACGCGACCGAGCTTGATCCCTCTTCAGCCGCATCCTTTGCAGAACTTGCGATCAAAGCCAATCCACAGGCCACCGCGCAGATTGCGGCCTCTGTTGCCGAAGTTGCGATCAAAGCCAATCCACAGGCCGCCGCGCAAATTGCCGGCAGCGTTTTTGCAATCGCCATGAATGCCATTCCGAATATTTCCTCTCCAAACACCGCGGATATTGCCGCGCGCATTGCGGAAGTGGCGATAAAAGCCAATCCCAGTGCGGCCCCGGATATTGCGGCTGAGATGATGAGAACAGCCCTTTCGTTCTCTCCAGGCTACTCTTCGGCCGTGGCCGAGGAATTGCAGTCGGTGATCAATGAAGTGGCTCCTGAGTTCGCCGCTGTCATGGGGGCGGTTTTGCAAAATATACAAAGCAACACTTTGCCGAACAGCGGATCCAACACTCCTGCGACGCCTATACCCGTTGCCGCAGCCCCCGTTGCGGGGAGTATTCTGGGAACCGGTTCGATGGCCACGGGCAGACCCATGTCCTCTCC
>JBJTGE010000291.1:0-3130 GCA_046093785.1 Spartobacteria bacterium | reverse complement strand
TTACACTGATTCACACTGATAAGGAATGAACACGGGCGGCATTCGCGCAGCGAATGGGGCAGGACAAAAACAAAAACTCCGCAAGCAAGCTTGCAGGATTTTTGATTTTTTCTGCCAATCCCAGCATGCTGGGATCATCCGCGTTCATCCGGGCAATTTGATTCGCTACGCTCACCCTTTCAGGGCTGCCTTCGGCACTCTGTCTCGCTTCGCTCGGCTGTGGTTAAATTTCCCTTCCATTTGCCCCTCATTCTGTAAATTTTGTTCAACCACCAATTACACTGATTGACATGGATATGAAGAAAACGCAGTTGCATACTGCCCATCCTGTTATCCAGTCTTAAAAACCCTTTTCTGTTTAGAAAAACCGAAATTTTCGCACTTGAAAAAAGAAGCGCCGCGTAAAAAGTATAAAAATGTTTGGCGAGTTATGAAGAAACAGACTAAACTCTTTATACTTCGAAAATGAACATCGTCTTGAATCCCTTTTCCCCGGGAGCGGGGACTCCTCCGCCGGCATTGGTGGGGCGGCAGGAACTTTTGGAAAAAGCGCGAGTGGCCGTGGAGCGTGTAAAAGCTTTGCGTTCAGAGAAAAGTCTCTTGCTGGTAGGGCTGCGCGGTGTGGGCAAAACAGTGCTCCTCAGAACGATCGCGGACACGGCGGAGGAGTTGAAATGTCAGGTGATTTTCATCGAAACGCCTGAAGATCAGAGTTTGCCAGAGCTGCTGGCACCGCCGCTCAGGGAGGCCCTCCTGCGCCTGGATGCGATGGCGGGGCTGAATGAAAAGGTGAAGCGGGCGCTCAGAGTGTTCCGGAGCTTTTTAGGAACGATCAAGGTGGGGAATGAACACATCTCGATGGAGATCGATCCTGAATTTGGCACGGGGGATAGCGGGAATTTGCAAGCGGATCTTTCGGCGCTGTTTTTAGCGGTCGCAGAGGCGGCCAAGGCCCGAGGAACGGCATTGGTTTTGATTTTGGATGAGATGCAGTATTTACGGGAACAAGAGTTCCGCGCGCTGATAACCGCGTTGCATGCGGTGGGTCAAAAACAATTGCCGCTGCTGGTGTTCGGTGCGGGATTGCCGCAATTGGTCGGCCTGGCAGGAAAGGCGAAGTCCTATGCCGAAAGGTTGTTCCTTTTTCCTGCGGTAGGCCCGCTGGGACCCGGGGAGGCGATAGATGCGCTCCAGAGGCCAGTTAAGACGCAAAATGTGGAGTTCACAGAAGGGGCCCTGCGTTTGATTTTCGAACTCACACGAGGCTATCCGTATTTCCTGCAAGAATGGGGCTATGAGCTATGGAATTTTGCGCAGTCAAGCCCTATCACAGAGGAAAATGTCGAGGCAGCCACACCAGGAATCATTCGCAAATTGGACGAAAAATTTTTCAGGGTCCGATTCGATCGTTTGACACCCTCCGAGAAGAAATACCTGCGCGCGATGGCTGAACTCGGAGACGGACCGCATCGTTCGGGAGATTTGGCGGCCGTCTTGAAAGCACCAGTGCAATCGGTAGCGCCAGTGAGAAGTTCATTGATTCGCAAGGGAATGACTTACAGCCCCGCACACGGAGACATCGATTTTACGGTTCCTCTTTTCGCCGGCTTCATGCGGCGGGTCATGTCTTTTGAGCCCTGATCTCCGGGCGAAAATCGCGGCACAAGTGGTCTGGGTTCAAGACATAGGTAACGCATCAGGTTCAAGACATAGGTAACACATTTGAGGCGCGGAGCGTTTCAAAAGGGATGCCTTGGAAAACCCAAACCAAAATGAACCAAAGAATGGAATTCGTGATGCGGGCGCAGACGACCGAAAATTTTCGGGCTTTGTGCCGCGAGTATGGAATCAGTCCCAAAGTGGGCTATAAATGGAGTCGGCGCTTCGTGCAGCATGGAATTGAAGGCCTTAAGGAAGAGAGCCGAAAACCCAAGTCGAGTCCCGCCGCTTTAGGCGAGGAGGTGGTGTGCCGGATCGTGCTTTTCCGCGACCGGCATCCCCACTGGGGAGCGAAAAAAATTCATGAGCTTTACCAGCGCAGCCACGGGGAGGCTCCAAGCCAAAGCAGCATCAAACGGGTCTTGGAAAAGTGCGGATTGGTTAAAAAACGCCGCACGCGAGCCGCTGTGGAAAGCGGTCGGCTGAATTCGGGGGCCAAAGCCCAAGCGCCCAATGAGATTTGGACCATCGATTTCAAGGGCTGGTGGCACGATGCCAACGGGCGCTGCGACCCGCTCACGATTCGCGATGAGTTCAGCCGAAAGGTATTGGAATTGAGAGCACTGGAAAACGCGAAAACCGAAACGGTGAAGGCCGCCATGGAGGAAGTCTTCAAGCGGCACGGCCTGCCAAGGCGCATCCGTAGCGACAACGGGGCACCATTTGCAGCCCGCTCAGCGCTTTTGGGACTGTCACGCCTGTCGGCATGGTGGCTTGCGCTGGGCATTGATCTGGAACGCAGTCGGCCCGGTTGCCCGCAGGACAACGGAGCGCACGAGCGATTGCATTTGGACATCAGCCGACAACTCGAGCACTCCGGCTATACGGAGCGCCAAGCCGCTTTTGATCTCTGGCGCAAGGAGTTCAACGAGGAACGGCCGCACGAAGCCCTCGGCATGCGCTTTCCCTCCGAGGTGTATCGGGATTCGGAAAGGAAATACGAAGGGACCCCGGAAAAGCTCTTGTATCCCGGGATTGAAAGCCGCCGGGTCAAAGCCGATGGAACGATCAGGTTCGAAGGAAAAGTGTATTTTTTAAGCACAGCCTTGAGAGGGTGGGATGTCGGCCTCGCTCCTGTGGAGGGAGGGCGCTGGGAAGTCCGATTCGGGCGGCTCGTTCTCGGCCACTTGGAAACGGCCACCGAGGCGTTCCTGCCCATCGTGGCGCAAAGCCAGGAGGCCCCCAAAGCCGCATGAACCCCTGCACCGCCGCCGCACCGCGCCTTGCGCAGGCTCCGCTCCGAGTCCGCTGGCTCGGCTTCGCCTCGCAAGCGCGGACTCTACGCTACGCCTGCGCAATCCCAATCTTTCCCTTGAACACCAAAAAACATCAGTCAACATGAACCAACCAAGGCACCGAGTGTTACCCATGTCCTGAACCCAAAGTGTTACCTATGTCCTGACCGGGCCTC
>JBJTGE010000290.1:0-3077 GCA_046093785.1 Spartobacteria bacterium | reverse complement strand
ACATAGAGAACTCCAAGCGGCCCCCGGCCGGATTTTTCCCTATCACCTCGCGAGGGCGCAAGGCGGTGTCCCCGAGACTCAGCGAAGCGAAGTCATCCGAAAATCAAAACTCTCCGTCCATTGGCATCACAGGCAAAACACATGCCAACCAAACCCGCCACCGCGCGGCAGCGCGAACTTAGCCCGACTTTCTCATAAGTCTTGGAAAAAATGTGCCAAATTGGCATTTTTGCTCGTCTAATAAATTGTAAGTCGTTCATTATCAGTATAAGCGATTTTTGCTTCGCGTTGTAGTGCCTATTTTTTGCACTTTTTTCTTGACCGGGCCGTTTTTCTTTGATATCCTGTTGCGCACATGTATTTTAGAACAAAATCTATCAAGGGCTCCCGCCTCGTTCAACTCGTTCATTCCTATCGCAATAGCGAAGGCCTCCCTCGCCAAAAGGTCATCGTCTCCCTCGGCGATGCCAACATTCCTGAAGCCGAAAAAGCCCTCATCGCCAGCGCCGTCGAGCGCCGCATCCATGGCGAGGGCGATTTCTTCGATTCCTCCCTCTCCAAAAATGCCAGCTCCTGGGTGGACCGCATCGTCCAACTCGCAGGTCGATCCCAAGCCGCCAAGCCTGTTCCCCAAGCCACTGTGGACGGCGTCATTCTCGACTCCATCGAAACCACCGATGTCGTCGAACTCGGCCCTGAACTCGTCGCCCTCAAAGCCTGGGAGGAGTTGCGCTTCACTCCCATGCTCGAGGCCCTCGGCATGAACCCCAGCGCCATTGCCACCGCCCAGCTCATGGTTTCCAACCGCCTCATCGAGCCCCTGAGCGAATGGGCCCTGATCGACTGGTCCCACCGCACCGCCCTTCCCGAACTCCTCGACATCCGCATCACCAAAAGCGCCAAGGACCGCCTCTACCGCACCAGCGACGATCTCCTCGCCCTGCGCAAGGATATCGAGTCCACTCTGCGCGAGCGCGAGCGCGATCTTTTGTCCCTCAGCCGCAGCGTCATTCTCTACGATGTCACCAACACCCATTTCGAGGGCCTCTGTGCCGCCAACCCCAAGGCCAAGCACGGAAAAAACAAGCAACACCGCAACGACTGCCGCCAAGTGGCCGTCGGCATCGCCTTTGACGAACACGGTTTCCCGCTCGCCCACGAGACCTTCGAAGGCAACATGGCCGACACCAAAACCCTGCCACTCCTTCTCGATCGCCTCGCCCGCCACGAGGACGGCCTCAAGCCCGTGGTCATCCTCGACGCCGGTTTCGCCTCCCGCGCCAATCTCGACCTCCTCAAGGAGCGAGGCTATTCCTACCTCGTCAACACCACCCGCAGCCGCCGCATCCAATACGCCGACTCCTTTGAAAAAGAGACCTTCGAGGCGCTCCCCGGACGCTCCTGCGACCAGCGCGTGGAGGTGAAAAAAATCACCGATCCCGAAGACTCCGCCAGCCAGTTGGTCCTCTGCCGCAGCGCCCAGCGCCGCCTCAAAGAAGAGGCCATGATTTCGAGTGCCGAAAGCGATTCCTCGCCGCCGCCGCAGCCCTTGCCAAAAGCATCGAAAAAGGCGTCTTCAAACGCACGGCCATCATCGAACGCAAGATCGGAGCCCTCCAAAAACGCCACGCCCGCACCGCCAGATTTTACACCCTCAAGCTCAATGCCGGGCGCCTCGAAATCACCCGCGACGAGGAGAAAATGCAAAGCGCCATCGTCCAATGCGGCGACTATGTTTTGAAGACCGACAAGACCCTCGGAGCCGCACAACTCTGGGAGCTCTACATGACGCTCCTCCAAGCCGAAGCCGGCTTCGCCCAACTCAAAGGCACGCTCGGACTGCGCCCCAATTTCCACCAACTCGAAGACCGCGTCGACGGACACATCTTTATCAGCGTGCTCGCCTACCACCTCCTGCGCTGGATCGGCAAGCGCCTCGAGGAACACAAAGACACGCGCCAGTGGCAAACCATCCGCCGCCTGCTCGGCACGCACAGCCTCGTCAGCACCCGGCTCCCACTCGCCGACGGCCGCACAATCAACATCCGCAAAGCCAGCCAACCCGACGACGAACAAAAACGCGTCTACCAAATGCTCGGCATCGACTGGAAATCCGCCTTCCCAACCCGAAAAACCGAAATCCCCGCATGAAGAGATTGTAGTGCCTTTGGAGCGACCCCCGAGGTTTTATGCGGGTCTCCGGTCGGCCATGAGAAACTTGGGTTAGCGTCTACAGCGATCGCAGCGTTTATGGTGAATATTTTGTGGCATTCGATTAGTGGCGCTCTAATTTGAGCATATGCTAACCACTCGAACCAACCGCCTCGACCCCTCGCTGATTCCTCAAGAAGAACTCGCCGAGGTGGCGCGTTTTTTTGCGAAGCCGGACCATGTGCTTCTGACGAATGGCGAGGGCCGACAAATCGAAATTCCCGAGGTGCTCTTTCAGCACTTTGCCCGCATCGTTCGCATGATGTCCGAGCGCAAGGCGATCGTGATGCTTCCCGAGGACGAGGCATTCACGACGCAAGCGGCGGCGAATTACCTCGGTGTGTCGCGGCAATTTTTTGTGAACCTGCTGGAAAAGGGCGAAATCCCGTTCCGCCTTGTGGGCACACACCGCAGAGTCACCTTCAAGGATCTGCTGGAGTATGAGAAAAAGCGCGACCAGACCCGCCGAGCGGCTATGAATCGGCTGTCCGATGAAGTGGCGAGTGCCGGGCTCTATTTTTCCGACTACAAAGGCGACGAATGAGAGCAGACTTCGATGTGCTCATCGATGCGTGCGTGCTAGCCAACCAGGGAGTGAGCGATCTGTTGCTGAGTCTGGCCGAGCGGCCAAGGCTCTTTGTTCCGCACTGGACGGCGAAAATCCTTTGCGAAGTTGAGCGGACACATCGTGACAAGCTGGGCTGGCCCGAAAATCTGGTGAATCTTTTACAGAAAGAAATAGCGACCGCATTTCCCGAGGCGGAATTCACGGTTACGAAGCATTCATCGAAGGCCTCACGAATGAATTGAAGGACCGGCATGTGCTCGCGGCGGCCATTTGCGGAGGGTGCCCCGTGATTCTGACC
>JBJTGE010000289.1:0-2934 GCA_046093785.1 Spartobacteria bacterium | reverse complement strand
CGCCCGCTTGCAAACCTCTCCCAGCGTTCTCAAAAAGGTTTTCCTGTCTTCGTCATCGAAAACAATATCCCCTCGCCGATTACCCCTCGCCATCACATGATAAAAGGCTCCAGCATACTCGATTCGAACTTGTCTCGGCATAACGCGAGAAGAGAGAAATGACGAGAAGATGTCAATAATTAATTCCTGACCCCTTTAATACAACCTGGCCCTCTGCCCCCGGTTCACACCTCTTGAGCGTGGAAATTCGATGAACGTAGCGTAACCGAGGGCATTCAGTCTTGTCTGGCTGTTTGTTTTTGCGTGCCGAGCCCGTCGATGCCGAGCTCGATGATGTCGTCGGCTTGGATGTATTGGGGCGGCTTGAAACCGAGACCGACGCCGGCGGGGGTGCCGGTCGAAATGACATCGCCGGGCAGGAGCGTCATGAATCCGCTGAGGTAGCTGACGAGAAATGGGATTTTGAAAATGAGATTGGCTGTGGTGCCGTCTTGTTTCATTTCGCCATTGACCTTGAGCCAGAGTCGCAGCGAGTGTGGATCGAGGACTTCATCCTTGGTGGCGAGCCACGGGCCGAGCGGGGCGAAGGTGTCGGCGCTTTTTCCTTTCACCCATTGGCCGCCGCGCTCGAGTTGCCAAGCGCGTTCGCTGTAGTCGTTGTGCAGGACATAGCCAGCGACATGGTTCATAGCATCGGCCTCGGAAACGGAGCGCGCGGTCTTTCCGATCACAACGGCCAGCTCGACTTCCCAGTCGGTTTTTTCGGAACCTGCGGGGATCACGAGTCCATCGTTCGGACCGGTGAGGGCGGTGGTGGATTTGAAGAAAATGATCGGCTCGGCAGGCACGGCCATGCCGCTTTCCTTGGCGTGGTCGCTGTAGTTGAGCCCGATGCAAATGATCTTGCTGGGGCGTGCGATGGGGCTGCCCAGGCGTGTGCCAGCTGGCACTTGCGGCGCGGTAGCGGCGTGGGATTCCAGCCAGGCCGACAGGCGCTCGAGCCCGCCGGATTCGAAGAACGCTTCGTTGAAATCCGGCATGCAGGCCGAGACATCGATGGTGGTTCCGTTTGAGAGAATGACGCCCGGTTTTTCCGAGCCTTGGGTGCCGAATTTGATGAGTTTCATTGTGTGTTAGCGTAGAAGGGTGAAACCGCCGTCGATATCGTAGGCGGAGCCAGTGATGAAGGATGCCTGGGGAGAGCAAAGATAGGCGATGAGAGATGCCACCTCATCGGGGGTTCCCATGCGACCGATAGGTTGGCTGGCGGAGAGCTCTGCAAACATCTCGGCCTTGCGGCCGGGATAGGTTTTGGCAAGAAAACCATCGACGAAGGGCGTGTGGACGCGGGCCGGACAGACGCAATTGCAGCGCACCCCCTTGTCCACAAAATCGCGGGCGACCGAGAGCGTCATGGAAAGCACGGCCCCTTTGGTCATGCTATAGGCGAAGCGGTCGGGGATGCCCAACTTGGACGCGATGGAGGCGAGGTTTACAATGCTGCCGCCGCCATTTTTTAGCATCACTGGAAGGCCGAAGTGCAGGCAGTGATAAACGCCCCGGATGTTGATGCGATAGAGACGGTCGATGTCTTCAGGCGAGGCATCCAGCACATTGCCGACATGGGCGACGCCCGCATTGTTGATGAGTGCATCGAGGCGGGGAAGGCTTGAAAAAGCGGCCTGCACGGAATGGGTATCCGAGACATCGACACGTTCGAACGAGCCCGTGTTGCCTACCGCGCGAATGAGGTCGAGTGTTTCCTCGGCACCTTCGGGAGAGAGGTCGAAAATGCGGACGTCGAATCCTTGCGCAGCAAGTGTGAGGGATGTGGCGCGTCCAATGCCAGAACCTCCTCCAGTGACTGCGGCGATGGGTTTTTCAGCGGAATGGCTCATGGGATTTGGTAAATGCGATGGGCGTTGGATATTAGGATTTGCGATTGTTCGGCCGGAGAGAGTTTCGAAACGAGTTCGCGGGTAATTCCAACCCATGCCGTGCCAGCTTGTCCTTGAGGTGCCCATGAGAAATCAGAGGCGATGAAGACGAAAGCGAAAATGAATCTTTAATCGGCACAGAAGAATGTCACTAAAGATACTTTTTGGTAAATGGAACCCAAAAATCAAGCCGCATTCGGCAACTTAGGATGCGTGCAGAAATAACTATCGCATTTATGGGAAAATAGAGTGGTTCGATTCGCCATGAAATTCCTCGCGATTGATCTTGATAGCAGACATCTCCTCACCGCTCACCTTCTGCTTTGTCGGAAATATCCCTTCATCCAATGGAGCTTTGATTTTCACTCCCAACCGGGTTGCTGTCGAGCCCATGAGATTGACGACCACTTCCCGGCTCAACAAGAGGCGTCCCCTCCAATTTCAGACATCTGACCAAAGAGACGGTGCTCGATCTTGTTCCATGTGCTTGTGCCGGGAGGAAAATGCCTGACCTGAATTTCAAGACCGGTTGTTGTGGCCAGTTCCTGCAGACATTTCTTCCACAGCCGCAACCTCACGCCGTTGCTCCCTCCTCCGTCGGCGGTGATCAATAGCCGCTTGGCTTGGCCGTAGCGCTCTCGGCTCATTTCCTCCCACCAGCGTCGAAGGGTCTCCGTGGCAAATTGCGTGGTGTCGTGGTCGATCCCGACGCTGACCCAACCCTCGTTGGTATGAACCGAGGAGATCGGTTCGTACCCCCCCCGAAACCAAAGAAAGGGGTCAGGCATAAATCCTTGACATAATTTCCTGTTCTACACCAGCAAGCCTGGCATCTGTTTTCAACAGCTCTCGATGGCGCTTGATGCTGCGGCACACGCCAGCGCGGACTCCCATGCGCAATCTCGCGCTGATCCAATCCAGCGGCACCGTCGTCTCCCGGTGGATGAGTGAAGCGATCAGAGCCTTTCTTTCATCGCCTTTCGGCAGAGCACCCAAG